>JANQRQ010000261.1 GCA_028284485.1 Planctomycetaceae bacterium
AGGAGCTCCGGAAACTTCTTGAGAGACCGCTGCAAGTCCTGCGGCGCGTATGAGGCACGATTGAAAACTCAAAAACGCGGATCTCCTTCGGCGCCAAAGCCGGAATACTCCAGGTCAGCTTGCCGGCATCGCCATTTGGCTCTGGTTTGACCGATTGCAATTCCACGGATTCTGGAAAACCGGCTTCCACATTCACACGGTAAGCAATCGCATTACCGACATTGCGGACCACCAAGTCGCATTGGCAAGTTTGGCCGACATTGATCGCCGTTCGATTGGTCCATTCCAATGTGACGGCTGCCGTCTGCGGTTCGGAAGATCCCGACTCCAAAAGAGTTTTCGATGACGTATACCGAGGAGCCGTTCGGTAGTCCACCTGCTCGATCTTTGATTCCTTCTGCTGATCGATCTGTTGAAAATCGGCCGTACGAACCTGCCGCGGCGGTGTCTTAGCGACTGGCTTGGCGGCCGGTTCTTGCGTTGGCCGCAATTGTTTCGGCGGTTGGGCCGGTTCTTCGTGCACCGTTTGCACGACGCCCGATTTTGGTTTGATGCGGCTAAGAGCTTGGAACTCACGCCGCATGGCGTTAATGCGTGTCAGTTGGTCCTGGGCCGACTCTTCTCTTTCCAATTCTGCCAACGGGTTGCTCTGAAGAGACCTGTCTTGACGATTTCGGCTGGCCGATTCGATCTTGGACAGTTCTCGACTGAGGCGATCTTGGCTGGGCAATGAACGTCGCTGGGGGAGGGGTTGAAGTGCGCTTTCGTCATTAGCGCTGGCGTCGGCGGTGCGGACCGGCCCACGCGAGTTGTCTGCTACAGGTGTTGCGAAATCCGCCGGTACGACACGGTCAAGCTCGCTCAATTTGGGAATTCGTTGTGGTTGCTCGATCGGGGCGGCTTCGTCTGCAAACAAGTAATTCGTTTTTCCAGGAATCGGCGTTGCTTGCGTGCGCCGCCTCGGCTGAGCGTCATACCCGGCCGGAACGACACCGGTATGCGTCTTATTGCGTGTCGAACTGCCTAGGCTGCTTGGCGGGGTCGAGCCACTGGCTTTCGGCCGTCGGCTCTTGCTGCCGAATAACTCATTGTAATAGTTTTTCAGTTGTGGTTGCTGTGCCGTCGCACGCGATGGCAGGGCATTCGTTTTTGTCATGGTGCTGCCGGCCGGCCGGCGTTGGCCAAGCGATCGAATGGGCTCGAGCCCCTCCGGTTGCCGCGAAGGCTCTCGTCGAGGCTGCTGATTCGGCTTCGCGAATCCACCCGGATTGCGGATCGGAAAAATGCCGGACTCCGACCTGGACGATGTCGGTTGATTTGAACTTGTATCTCTGCCCGGTAGGAAGTCCTGACCCGACACCACCCCAATCGCGACGATTGTTGTGGCACCGACCGCCAGAATTCCATTACGAAATCGCCTACTGCGCGTCAGAATCGTCTCGACAAGTTTCATAGCCATGCTCAACTGCCTGTCAACAATCTGCGCCGTGTGCAACTGCGGAAAACGCCGCGCAACACCATGCGCATCGAAATAGAATCGATACTTATCACAAGGTATCGGTTATGCGGACTATTCCGCTGAAGGCGATTTTTACGATTATCCGGCTGCATATAAGACATGTTGTCACACATGCGGGCGCCAGTCGCTGCTCGTGGCAGCTGTTGGACACGCTGATTTGGCAATTTCGACCGGCCGGGTCGACACCTCATTGATAAATGCAGCCCTATTTGGGAGATATTCAAACGGCGCTCTGGCAGAAGTTCGTTGCCAAATCGGATCGCGTTGGTGCCAACCAGGAATCAAATAGCGGACTGAAGAAAATTGCATTCGAGACGAACATCGGCCAAACTGCTTGTAATTTGTCGGACTTGAAGACTCGCCAGTACTCTGTGTGAAACCCAGCGCAAATCCTGATCCTGTTCGGTCAGTCGGTTTACGTGGCCAAGCACGAGGCGGCACAAATACGAAAGCAACGACCCCGGGGAGCGGCCAGCAATGACAACCAGCCGAAATCTTCTCATCCCGGCGATAACGTTCGCGTTGATGTTGTTCGGAGGCACCATGCAAGAGGAATACGAACCATTCGATTTCGCCGCCACAGCGGATGCTTCCGATTACGAAAGGCCGGGCGGCAATCCCCACCAAAGCCGATCGGTCGTCATGGCGAAAAACGGAATCGTTGCCACCAGCCAGCCGTTGGCAGCTCAAGTCGGTCTTGATGTACTGCAAGATGGAGGAAATGCTGTCGACGCGGCGATCGCGGCCAATGCCATGATTGGCTTGGTCGAACCGATGAGCTGCGGGATTGGCGGCGACCTGTTTGTCATCTATTGGGACAATGCCACGCAAAAACTTTACGGTTTGAATGCCAGTGGTCGCAGCCCGTACTCGCTCAACCGTGACGTTTTTCACCAAAAAGGACTGGAGTACATCCCCCAAAGTGGGCCGTTAAGCTGGTCCGTCCCCGGCTGTGTCGATGGGTGGTATGTTCTTGCGGAGCGATTCGGGACACTACCGATTTCCGACTTGCTCAAGCCTTCGATCGAATATGCTCAAGAAGGTTTTCCTGTTTCCGAGATTATTGCCGGCTCGTGGAAAGGTGGCACGACGTCGTTGAGCGAATGGTCGGACTCAGCGAAAACTTACCTCCCGGGCGGCAAAGCACCTGCCGCTGGGGAAATTTTCAAGAATCCCAATTTGGCCGCGAGCTATCGCGCGATCGCCCAACAGGGACGCGACGCGTTTTATCGTGGTAGCATCGCCCAACAAATCGTTGAGTTCAGCGAGGCGAACGGCGGATACTTTTCGATGAAGGATTTCGAGAACCACACATCGGATTGGATCGAGCCGGTTTCCACGACATATCGTGGGTACGAGGTTTGGGAATTGCCTCCGAACGGTCAGGGAATCGCCGCCCTCGAAATGCTGAACGTGTTGGAAGGGTACGACATCGCCGGCATGGGGCATAATAGTGCCGACCATGTTCATGCATTTGTTGAAGCGAAGAAGCTGGCGTTTGCGGACCGCGCGAAGTTCTATGCCGATCCCGATTTCAACGATTTGCCGATCGCGCAACTTATTTCCAAGGAGTACGGCGATCGTCAGCGGCAACGGATCGACATGATGCAAGCGGCGACGAATGTTCCTGCGGGCGATCCGATACTGCAATCGGGCGATACGATTTATCTCACCGTGGTCGACAAAGATCGAAATTGCTGCTCGTTGATTCAAAGCAATTATCACGGCTTCGGTTCGAAGGTGACTCCGGGCGATGTCGGATTCGTATTACAAAGCCGCGGCGCGCTATTCGCACTTGATGATGATCACTTGAATCGGCTCGAACCGCATAAGCGACCATTTCATACGATCATTCCCGCTTTCGTCACTAAGGACGGCAAGCCGTGGTTTTGCTTCGGAGTGATGGGCGGCGACATGCAACCCCAAGGGCACGTGCAGGTGCTAATGAACATCATCGACTTCGGCATGAATGTGCAAGCTGCCGGCGACGCATCGCGCATCAGGCATTTGGGTTCGCAGACGCCGACCGGACTGCCGATGGACGAGAAGGGCGGCACGGTTGTTGTCGAATCGGGCGTTTCGCCCGATGTCGTCAAGGAACTGCAAAAGCGGGGGCACCAGGTTGGCCGGGCGCCCGGTTCCGGCGGATACCAGGGGATTTTGATCGACTGGAAAAACGGTGTTTTGCACGGTGCGACCGAACCACGCAAGGATGGCGCCGCAGTCGGGTATTGATTGATTCCGAGCGATCGGTGCATGTGGACTCTGGCTTCTTCATTCTAATCTGAACATGCGATCCGTTGAATGGCCTCACATTTGCGGGAATTCCCCGCGGAACCGCAAATTTATTTTGATTTCAGGCAGATCTTTACGACAATGATTTTCGAGCGACCTTCGGGGGAGGGAGCGGTCAACGATTCCCCAACTCATTCGAGGTAAGGCACGATGGCAACGCTTGACCCGGATTCAGCTCGGCCGGAAGATTCCGACGTGAAAAAGGATCAGCCGGCGAGCGAACTCGATAACAGCCCATCTGAAGAAGAAGAAGACGATCACCTTCAAAACAAGTCCCGGCTTCGCAAGCTAATTGCCACGGGCGCGCTATTAGTGATGGCGGTGACCGCTTTCACCGTGCCCTCCGTACGCGAGCAGTTATTCGGCCGGGACGAGTATCCCCAGTACGCGAGTGCAATCGCCGTACGTGGGCCGTTCGTAGTGTCGGTCACGGAAAATGGCGAACTCGACAGCCAAAGTAACGTTACGCTGTTCAGCCAGGTGGAGGGATACACCACCATTATCTCGATCATTCGCGAAGGAACGCACGTTGGTCCGCCTATCAAATCTGAAATCGCCGGCGAAGTGGTGGCCATCAGCCCCAAGCAGGACAACAAGCAAATCGTCACCGTCAAAGGGGATGATGGTCAAACGGTCGACCATGTTGTCGAGTTCAGCGAACACACGGCCATTGGTGTCTTGCTCAACAATCGCGTCGATGCCGGCGATATCCTGGCGGGCGATTTGGTTTGCGAACTCGATTCTGCGGTGATCGTTGACGAAGAAAAGCAACAAGAAATCCTTGTCACCCAGTCGGCAGCGGAATTGGAAAAGGCGCGCAAGGATGTCGAAATTCAGGAAACTCAAAACGCCAGCGATATCGCTGCTGCCGTTTTGGTGAGAGACCTCGCCGAATTGGATTACGAGAACTATGAACCGGGCGAGTTCGCCCAGTTACAAAGTACGTTAGAGGGCGACATCGCGCTAGCGAAGGACACGTTATTGCAAACACAGGAAACTTACGCCTACACGCAACGCGTCTCGAAAAAGGGATACAAAAGCGAAACGGAACTCGAGACCGCGCGACTCGCAGTGGCCAGAGCCGAAAACGACGTCAAGGATTTCGAAGGCCAGCTACGCGTATTAACCGACTTCACATTTGTTCGCGAAATGAAAGCTCGGTCCGAAGCGGTTGTCGAAGCCGAGCGCGAAATCTCGCGAGTTAAGCTTGCTGGCGAAGCGACGCTCGCTCAGTTTCTAGCCGATTTGGGCGCCCGCGAACTGACACACAGCTTAGAAGTTGATAAGCGAATGGAAATGCGGCAGCAAATCGCCGCATGCCGCATGATTGCCCCGCAACCGGGTGAAATTGTCTATTATGCAATGCGTGGTCGCCGGGGGCGGTCGGAAGTCGTTATTGAAGAGGGGGCATCGGTCTACGAACGCCAAAAGATCATCACTCTCCCCGATCTGTCCCGCCTGCAGGTGAGCGCCAGCATTCACGAATCGAATATCCGCAATATTCGAGTCGGACTACCTGTCCTGATCCGAGTCGACGCCTTTCCCGACACGATCTATCACGGAGTGATTGACATGGTCTCGTCGATTCCCTCCGCCGACAGCGGTGGTAACAGGGAAATCAAGTACTACGAGGCGATCATTAAATTGGTAGAAAACGACAATGGGTTTAATGACCAACTGAAGCCCGGATTGACTGCCAGCCTGGAATTCATCATCGAACAACGTGAGGAGCCCGTTCTACAGATTCCGGTTGAGAGTGTCATTTCTGTGGGTACACGACAGTTCGTCTACGTCGTTCAAGCAGACGGTCGCCCGGAGCAACGCCTATTGACAACTGGTGACTCCAACGCCACGGCTGTAGAGGTACTCGACGGAATCAAAGAAGGTGAAGCGGTCGTGTTGAATCCCCGCTCATACTTCACGGATGAAGTCATCGAGTTAGAAAATCAATACGGCCAGACTTTGGAAATCACACCGCAATTGGACATTCCAGAACCGCCGCCCGCCGGAGCAGAAGCCTCTCCGCCCCGACGCAAGAAAGATGCCGGTGGTCCAGGCGGCGGTCAAGGGGATCGCGGTAAAGCCGGCGGCAAGAAGAAACGGAATGGAAATGCACCGCCCGGAGCGGCCGCATAGACGGACCCGTTAGGGATCGCTCGTTCGATGGCGCGACCGCAATGAACTCGCTGGTGACTGCCCAGGCAGGGCCGATACAGCAGGCCGTGAGTCGCCAAACTCACCGAGTGGCGGCAGTTCTAGAGCGGTTTACTTTGCCTTGTGGGCGTTTTTAGCTCGCGGGAGCCACCTATCACAGAACAAAATGCGATTGTGGCGGCCACAATTCCGGGCAATACGCTGTAAGGATCGATCGCCTCGGATTTCGCCTAGCCGGCGCTGACCAGTCGATTGATCCGTTGGCGTCCACAGCCCCAGTTCTTCCCAACGAAATGGCCGTTCTTGTGAGTAGTCCCAGCCAAATCTTGCAGGGCGACCGGAGTCATGGGATGTCGTAACTGCAATTTGGTGAGTTACTTAAGCACAAGGAACAGGTCTCAGCGCACCACAAGCTTCACCGAAGTCAGACAAAATGGCTTTCTATTGCCGTAATTTGCCGCTTCTTTTAATATCCCGCCGCTGATTTCCTGGCCGTTTGGCTTCAATGAACTCAGTTTCGGCTCGCCTTTGTGCGGCCATCTCCTTCCCCCAATCAGGTTCCTTTTGCGGAGCATCTTCTCTCCGTAAGCGAATCGACAAACAGACATATCAACACAACTGCCAGCGGCCGAACGAGGTATACAGTTCCGGTCCATTTCCAAAACATAAGGATATTCGAATGCCGTCACCGATCCGCACTATTTGCGGCCAGCAGGGCCGATGCCTGACTGCTGTCTTATTGTTGGGGACCATCGTTGCAGGCGTTTTTTATGGTTGCCGCAACGCGCCGGTCACCGGCCGCAACCAGGTGTTGATTCTTCCCGAAACGCAGGAAAACGCGCTCGGTATCGCCGCGTATCGTACAGTGATGGCGACCGAACCGATCTCCACCAATCAAAAGTACATTGAAATGGTCAGGCGGGTCGGCGAACGGCTGGCAAATGCCGCCAACCGTCCGAACTTTGAATGGGAATTTAATGTCTTGGCTTCGCAGTCGCCCAACGCGTTCGCGCTGCCCGGTGGTAAAGTGGCGGTTAACGAAGGAATCATGCCGATCTGCCAAAACGAGGCTGGCCTGGCGGTCGTCATGTCTCACGAAATCGCGCACGTCTTGGCTCGACATGGTGGCGAGCGGATGAGCCACGGCTTGATCGCTGAAGGGGCTGAACAAATCCTCAAAGCGGGCACGCAGGACAAAGAAGCCGAGCAACAAAAGCAAATCTTGGCCGCCTACGGTGTGGTATCGCAATACGGTGCGCTATTGCCCTACAGCCGACAGCATGAGTCCGAAGCCGATTCGATCGGACTGTTGTTGATGGCCAACGCGGGTTACGATCCCAGCGAAGCCCCACGGTTTTGGGAGCGCTTTGCGGCTGCGAAAAGCAATCCGGAAGTGCCGGAATTCTTTTCGACGCACCCCTCGGATGCCGAGCGAGCCGCGGCGCTCCGTGAGCAATTGCCCGGCGCCAATGCCAAGTATGCCCAGGTGGCTGTCAAACATGGATTGGGCGAACCGATTCCCGGCGAAGTTGTTCAAGCCGGCAACTTCACCGAAAAACCTCCCGTGCCGTTCAATCCTTTTTAGACGGCGGTTGGCTAGACCAGTAATTGGTGTCTGCTGATTCATCCACGATGCGGACGACATCTTCCTCAAGCAGCAGTCGCTGTTTGTGAAGTTGTAGCGCAGCTTGTGCGACGCGCCCGATGTATTGGGCATGAGTCGGGTACCGCTCGAGAATGGAGCGCCGCGGATCGTTCGTCGCTTGGCGTTCGGCTGCCGACCGCGCGAGCGGCCACTGCGAACCGGCCCAACGACCAAGCATTCCTTCCGCACCGGACGACGCGCCCCGCACATTCCATCCGCTGTAAGTCGCCAATGGAACCGAGACGGCCGGCAGTTTGATTCCCGCCAGCTCGATTCCTTCATCATCGACTGCCGGAACGAGCGTGCGAAACGGTTCACCCACTTCCGGCGGAATGATGTCGGCGATGCCCTCTGATTCCCATCGTGGACCGTAGTTGAGCCGCAAAGGCGTATACACATGCGCTGCTTTCGTGCTTCCGGGAATCGGCGGAAACGCCTTTCGCCACGTTTCCAAATCGACCAACGTTCCGTCGTCGATGCGGGGATAGCTGCTCGGGGGTGGTTCTTCGTCTTCACTCACCCAGCGGTCAAGCGCGACGAGTAGCGCACGAAGCACAGGCCGATGGTCGAGTGTGTTTCGTTGATGTTGAAACATACCCCGATTTGATGAACTCGAATTCCCGTGCTGTGCTCCCGTAATAAAGTAAATCCGCACGTTGGGGTCGACGTCGGCGTCGGTTGTGCCGGTAACATCGGTATGCAGCAGCGAAGTCGCACGCGTCCAATACTCGGTCGACGTGCCGGTAAAGAAGATTCTCGGTAAAAGCCCGTTCGCGCGCGATCGCGCAAATGTATCTCCGCTGCGGCCGGTCACCGGATCGTGTTGCGGCACGGTATTGAGGGGAAAGAAATCGGACGGGTACCAGTTGTCCTCGTGCTGACTTCCGTGCCGCGTCGTCTGACCGAACCGATAGTTGAACAGACCCTTGCCGCCGCCGCCAACGTGTGGCATGGCACCGTCGAATACGATGCGCCCTTGGTCGTCCCCGTTGAATCCGTCGTACAGGTAGTGGTGAATGAATCGTCCTGATTGTGAGACCCCAAAGATGTACGCCTTTTCGATCGAACCGATGTTGAGTCGTGATTCTGCGGCTCTCGGGTAGCGCAGATACGAAACGCCGTCGCGCACGGCGACGAAACCCAACCCCATCACACGCGGGTCCTTTCCCGTGTAGAGCAATTCATAAATCATTCCCGGTTGAAAGCCGGCCTTCACGTACAGATGCTTGGCATCGGAAATGACCTCTTCATTCTCGACGCGGGCAAACGCCCATTGCTCGTGCGGCACGTCGACAGCCGGCTCGCGGCGATTCGGGCGGATTGCTAACGTGGCCGTACGATTGTCCAAATCGACCGTGGGATACGGATTCGAATTGCCCCAGTAAAACGGTTCGCTGAACGATTTCTCGTTGACAGTAATTTCCGCATAGATTTTTGAAGTAATCGGCTCGCCGTTATTGGTGGCGATGGGGAGATCAATCTGCATGCGGTTATTGCCGGGGATGGCATCCCCGTTCCAGGCGATCCATACGACCGTGTAACCTTGCCGCATCAAGAATCCGTTGCCGGCATTCGCCAACGTGTTTGGATCGTTGCCCCCGGCACCGTTAAATGAATTCATGAGCACCTTGTTGCCGCGATTGCTGACATCGAAGATCAGCCGTTGATTACCCAACTCGGGATTGACCGGTTTGAGCAGAAAAAAGTCGGTCCAGAATTGAACCATGCCGTTGGATGTTCGGGGCGCGAGTTTGATGTCGGTCACGCGCGCGTTGACGGCAGCCTCTGGATCAACGGCGATCAACATCCGGCCGGCAATCCGTTCGTAGGGACCACTGCGACCAAAAGTATGCCCTTCAGCAAATGGCTCACGTACATCAATTCGCACGTCGACAACAGCCGCCGATAGCTGCCCCGTTACAGCCACACAAACAGAAAAGGTGAGCAGCAGAATCAGGCGTTCGTATCGTCGGCTGTACATCGGCGTGTCTCCATCATTCACTGATCGGCGAAGAAGAAAAGGGGACGCAGCTCTTTCTTCTAACGTAGTAAGCACTGAGAGGGAATCGCGGTTGTGTTCCGGTACAGAACTCTCACAAAGAGCTGCGTCCCCTTTTCGGTTGGCGGCTATTTATCGTTGCAGGCGGCGTTCACCAAGTCGACAAATTCTTGCCGCGGGATGTCGGCATTCGGGCTTTGCGTAAACAAGATGCCCACGATATCGCGGTGGGGATCGACCCAGGCATATGTTCCCTCGGAACCGCCGTGCGAAAAGACTCCCG
>JANQRQ010000290.1 GCA_028284485.1 Planctomycetaceae bacterium
CGGGAGGGGTGATGGTCCCATCAGCAACTCGATCTGCAGAATCGGCCCACGGTTTCAAAGCCAGGGTCAATGCGATGGCCACAACGCCAACGACGGTTCCCGACAGCAATGCGACTTGCTTCCAATGCAGCGGTGACCACTCGACTTCGGAATGGTCTGTGCCTTGTCGGTTTCGTGAAGTAGGTCGCTTCAGAAATCGCCTTTCGCAATCTAGGCAAACGTAGGCGCGAAATCCTGCCAAATACGCGAACGACTGATACCAGACGATCTGCGTTCTTGTCAGCTTTGGCTTGCCGCAGCCCGGGCAAGTCCGAAGTCGCCGCGATTGCATTGAGGTCAGTTTCCGTTGCGAAAAGAAGATCCGGTAGCTGTCTCCAAACCGCGATTCTCCCAACTATTCACGTCGAATTAAAACGTGTTGCGAGTGGCAGTTTGGCAATCAAATCGACGCTAAGTACATCACCGAGTCTACCATGAACGTAGGCATGGTCAACAAGACGTCACAGTCACACTGCTTGCAAAACCTGCCTTCGAAACGCACGCACTTCCCAATCTGCAACTCAACATCTCCATCGATAGGAAATCTGCAAAACTTACGCCGCATCTGAAGGACTTCGTTGCATCGGATCGCATATCACACCGACAATAATGCGTAATACACGATTCGCCGACGACCCCTCTTCCACGCAATCGGTCCTCAGGAATGAATTATGACTCCCCCTACCGACAGGATTGAGCTCAATATCGCCATTGCAGCCGTTCATCGAGCCTTATCGATCTGCCGAACTCGACCGAGCGTAAACATATCACGACCGGGTTCGAACATTCGCTCCAACGGTCTGGGCATCAGAGGGATCGCCTCTCGCCTTGCCCTGATTGTTGCCGCGGCCTGCTTCGGCGAATCAACATCTCTGGCGGATGTCGAGCCGGCTCAATCATTCGAAAAAGTGGCGACCCGAGTTTCGCCTCTCATTGAATACGAGTTAGATGACAAGAAGATTCCCTCGATTGCCGTGGCCGTTGTGGATTCCGATCGTATCGTTTGGGCTCGGGGTTTTGGTACGGCACAACCTGATGCCAATGTCGCCGCAACCGCTCAAAGCGTCTACCGAGTCGGATCGGTCTCGAAGTTGTTCACGGACATTGCCGTGATGCAACTCGTCGAGCAGGGAAAACTATCGCTTGATGCACCGATAACGACCTATTTACCGCAGTTCACACCGCAAAACGACTTCGACGAACCGGTGACGCTACGCATGCTAATGTCGCACCGCAGTGGCTTGGTGCGCGAGTCACCGGTCGGCCATTACTTTGACGCCCTCGAGCCATCGCTCAAAGAGACTGTTCTTAGCCTGAATTCGACTTCGGTGGTGTATCCTCCGCGATCGCGCACCAAATATTCCAATGCCGGTGTCTCCGTCGTTGGCTATCTGTTGGAAGCGACACAACAACAATCGTTCGAAGAATGTATTGTCGCAAGCGTCCTACAGCCGCTCGGAATGTCCGACAGCGATTTTCGTTTCTCGGAATCGGTCGAGAAAAACCTGGCCTGGGCCGAAATGCGAACTTACGACGGTCGCAGGTTTGAAGCACCGAATCTTCAACTTGGCACATCACCCGCGGGTAACCTTTATTCGACCGTCGAAGACTTAGGGCGATTTATGATTTGCCTGTTCAACAACGGGCAAACCCAAACTGGCCAGCTTTTACAACGAGAGACACTCCATTCGATGATGACTCCTCAATTTGATGAGGACGCCTCGTTTGGCTTGGGTTTTTCACTTTCGGATCTTGACGGCCATCGACAAGTCGGCCATGGCGGTGCAGTCTACGGGTATTCCACACAGTTGTCCGCCCTGCCAGATGAAAAATTGGGAGTGGTGGTCGTCGCCGCCCTCGATGGAGCGAACGGCACGACACGTCGTATTTCCAATGAAATCCTGCGATCAATGGTCGCTCTCAAGTCGGGGAAAGAACTAGAACCGATTCCCTTGGCAGGGCCCGTTCCCGAAGAGCTTTCGCGACGATTCGATGGACGCTATTCCCACGGCGATGAAGTCATCGAATTATTGGAACGCGACGGCAACTTGGATTTGCACCGGGGGAGCTACCGATATTCACTGAGGTCGCTGGCCAATGATTTTGTAATCGATGACCCACTTCGATATGGACCGCACATTGAAAGAATTAACGCCGACGTACTGCAAATTGAGGGCGATCGCTTTCGTCGGCTGCCACAGACGAAGCCAGAACCAATTCCAAGTCGGTGGCAGGGCCTGATTGGGGAATACGGTTGGGACCACAACATACTGTATATTCTGGAAGACGGTGGGCAACTCTTTGCTCTTATTGAATGGTTCTACTACTACCCGCTCGAAGAACTGGGACGCGATGAATTCGCATTCCCCGACTACGGCTTGTACCACGGGGAGAAACTGTATTTCGAGCGTGATGAACACGATCGCGCTACGATCGTCAATGCAGCAGAAGTTGTCTTTCCCCGGCGAGCGGTCGGAACACTGGATGGCGCGACGTTTCAAATCGATCCGATCAAACCGATCGATCAATTGAGGGAAACCGCTATGGATGCCTCTCCACCAGCTGAATCGGGCGAATTCCGCCGTGCGGACTTGGTCGAGCCAACCCTGATCGATGATTCCATCAAGCTGGATGTCCGATACGCGTCGACCAACAACTTTATGGGGGCAGTCTTTTATCAACAGCCGCGTGCTTTTTTGCAGCGACCTGCAGCGGAAGCATTGGTACGAGTCCACCGCAAGCTTCAGCCACAGGGATACGGCTTGTTAATTCACGATGCCTACCGCCCCTGGTTTGTGACGAAAATGTTTTGGGATGCCACACCCCAGGACATGAAAATCTTTGTCGCCAATCCGGAAAATGGCTCTCGCCATAATCGTGGCTGCGCCGTCGATTTGACGCTGTACCACCTTTCGAACGGCGAACCGGTCGATATGGTCGCCGGGTACGATGAATTCTCCACTCGGTCGTTCCCGGACTATCCCGGGGGAACGGCCCTACAGCGACACCATCGAGAACTTCTGCGCGATGCGATGGAATCGGAAGGATTCACCATCTACGAATTCGAATGGTGGCACTTCGACTACAAGGACTGGCAGCGGTACCGAATCGGCAATATCCGATTCGAAGACATCAACACCTCGGGCGGTGACGATTAACGCAAATCAATGGCTGCTCGCGGTTTTCGTCACAATCCCCCGTCAAGGCATTCATCGAATCGGGACTGCCAGAGCGAGTTTGCCGGTGCTGACCCGGACAATCTCCAACATTGGCTGAATGTTGCCGTGATTTTGGTTGCGAAGTTAGCACCGGATTTCGTATGTATCGGGTTCCGGCGCGGCAGCGGACGCGGAGATGAAGCGAACACCGCCGAGCCGATGTCTTAATGCAATCGATCTGGGCCGCTTGCGGCGAGCCTCGCGAATACAACATCGGTTTTCAGCAGGACAGGTCTCTGCGCAGAGGCGAGTCCGGCGATAAGGAATGGAACATGGAATCGGTATCGACAGGATCAGCGGCGGAATCGGGAATCAAGCGCGTGGCCATCCTATTTTCGGGAGGGCCGGCCCCGGCTGCGAACGCAGTGATTTCCACAGCAGCTGTTTCTTTTCTGCGGAACGGAATTTCGGTCGCCGGAATTCGATACGGTTATTCGGGACTGGAACAATTCGGCCCCGACCACCCGATGGTTCCCGACCGGGATTACATCGAAATCACCTCAAAACATTTGAAGCGGACCCGTAATACGCAAGGGATTATGCTCGGGACCGCTCGTAACAATCCGGGCAAATTCGTCAGCCACCCCGACCATTTCGACGACCCCGATCGTGTTGCTCCGTTAAAAACTGTTTACGATGCCCTACGATCGATCAATGTCGATGCCTTAGTCTCGATCGGCGGCGACGACACCCTGAAAACGGCCAACAAACTCAAGTTGTTTCAAGAACAACTTCCCACCGACCAGCCACGGTTGCCAATCGTTCACGTACCGAAAACGATCGACAACGATTATTCCGGCATCGATTTTACATTCGGCTACTTCACCGCGGTGGAGACCCTGGCCAGTGAAATTCGCAACTTGCTCGCCGATGCCGAATCCGATCGGACCTATTTTATCGTAGAGACAATGGGCCGCAGCGCAGGCTGGTTGGCTTACGGTGCCGCGATTGCCAGCGAAGCCAGTTTCGTATTGAGCGTCGAAGATTTGACCGATGATTTTCTTGAAGAAGAAACTTCCACTGATCCCCACACCGGTCTGGAATCACGCCGACGTGTGATGAATTTGCAAGCCGTCGTCGAGAGGATCGTCAAGGTCATTCGCGTTCGCGAAGAAAAAGAGCAAAAGCAGTACGGTGTTGTCATTTTGGCGGAAGGACTGGCTGAGTTTCTGCCCGCGGAATCACTGAAAGATGTGCCACGAGACGACCATGGCCACATTGCGGTGGCCCATGTTAATCTTGGAAAGATGTTCTGCTCGTTAATCGCAGAAGAGCACGAGAAGCAGACCGGCCGCAGCCGTAAGGTCAAAGGTGTTCAACTCGGTTACGAGTCTCGCTGTGCCAGGCCGCAGGCTTTCGACGTGATGTTAGGCAGCCAACTCGGTGTCGGGGCTTACCGGGCACTGGTTGAAGAAGGGAAGACCGGTCACATGGTGTCGGTCACCGGACAGCTCGACTTGCATTATGTCCCGTTTAAGGACCTGATCGACCCCGACACCTTGGTCACGGTCGTTCGCTTTATCGATCCAGACTCCGATTTCCACAAACTGGCACGGTTTCTGGAAACATATGTCTGATGTCGTAAGTTGCTTTCGCAACGCAACCTGGCCATTCTGGGATTGCCGTCTTCGATCAACTCGCGCGAGCCACAGAAACCGATCAGCGTCAGTCGCAGGGCTGGCATTAACCCGGAGTGCTTCCAAATTCAGGTAATGATCGGTGAGCGCTTTGTCGCCAGTTCTTCCATAAACCCTTTGATGCGATCGACCAATTCTTCGGTATCGGGAGCCATTCCTTCGAGCAATAGCGCGTTGGAAAACAGTTGCAGCCCACAATCCTTGACGAATTGGTTGTGATCGGGGTTGGCGGACAGGTCGCACAAACGCTTGATCAGTGCCGCACGCGGGTTGATCTCGAAGATCCGCTTGGACATCTCGTAGTCTTGGTTCGTCATTTGAATGACGCGCTGCAGTTGCGCACTGACATTGCCCGAGGGATTCACCAGGCAACAAGGACTATCGGTGAGCCGTTTCGATTCCCGCACTTCCTCGACTCTGTCTCCCAACGCTTGGCGAAACAATTCCAGCACGCGCTGGAATCCTGCCGGCGATAGGTCCGATTTGGCCGAGTCGGTATCATCACCCCCTTCTTCGGTCGACTTTACCGATTCCGGAAGTTCGACGTCGGCTGCATCGATCGACATCAGCCGCTTCGATTCGTATTCTCCCAAATTGGTCAGAATGACTTCGTCCAACGGATCGATGAGATACAGGACTTCCAAATCGTTCTTGCGAAAGATTTCAAGATTCGGGCTGCGCCCCATCGAGCCCAGGTCGGTTCCGCAGAGGTAGTAAATCTGTTTTTGGTCCTCTTTCATGCGGCCCACATATTCCGCCAAAGATGTGCGCTCGTCCGGCTCTGAGGCCTGCGACGAGTGTAAACGCATCAACTCGGCAACACGGACACGGTTCTCAAAGTCTTGGGTTACGCCTTCCCGCAATACCGGCCCGAATTGTTGATAGAACTTCCAATAGCGATCGGCGTCTTGCTCGGCGAGCTTTCCTAAATGGTCCAACACGCGCTTCACAAGCACTTTGCGGATCTTGAGAAACACCGTGTCGTCCTGCAGGGCTTGACGCGACACGTTCAGTGGCAAATCGGCAGAATCGACGATGCCGTAGACAAACCGCAAATACTCGGGCAGCAGTTCTCGGCAATCATCCTGAACAAGGATGCGTTTGGCACAAAGGTGCAGTCCGTGTTCGTTCCGTCCGAAACCTAACAATTCAAAGTTTGTCTCAGGGCAATACAGAATCGTATGAAACTGAATTGGCGAATCGGCAGACAGGTGCAAATGCCATAAGGGCTTCTCATTGTGCCGATGCGACAAGTATTGGAAGAAGCCTTCGTACTGTTCGTCGGTGAGCTGGCTTTTCGGCTCCACCCAAATCGGACGCTGATCGTTAAGCTGTTCGTCCTCGAGATGAATCGGGTGCGGAACAAAGGTGGAGTATTTGCGGATAACGGTTTTCAGTCTGAGTGGTTCCGCAAACTCGTCCAAATCTTCTTTCAAATACAATCGGATTTGCGTTCCCCGCTCGAGCTCTTCGGCCGGTTCGATCGAGAACGAGCCGGTACCGGCAGACTCCCACTTCCAACCCGTCTTCTCCTGATAGCTGCGGGTGAGAACTTCCACCCGATCTGCCAGCATAAAGGCAGAATAAAAGCCGACACCGAACTGCCCAATGAGAGAAAGGTCTTTCTCCGCGCTGCCGGAAAGCTTGTTCAGAAAATCGAGTGATCCACTGTGGGCAATTGTCCCGAGATTCGAGACTAGTTCCTCTCGGGTCATACCGATTCCGTTGTCCCGAATCGTGAGGACCCGATTTTCCTTGTCCGGTTCCAAATGAATGGCCAGCGGAACTTCGTCACGCAGTTTTTCGTCGCTCAATTGAAGAAAACGCATCTTGTCGAGGGCATCCGACGCGTTGGATACAAGTTCCCTGATCGTGATGTCCCGGTTCTGATACAGAGAGTGCGACAGAATCTTCAGCAATTGCGCAATCTCTGTCTGGAATGTAAACTCCTGCTTGTCTTCGGTCGCGTTCGACATTTCTCCTACTTCCCCACTTCTTTTTGGCCGGAAATATGTATGTTTGATGCCGGCATGACCTGGAATTCCAACACAGTCCAGAGATGCCTGTTCTTCGCACCGATAATTCCGGGCCCGGCGCGATGCACGCAATGTTTTTCAAACTGCATTTCACAAATAATAGCAGCGTACCGGCGATACTCAATCGTCGTCGACGGAGCCCCACTGATACCTTTAGTCGTCCGCCTGATGATACCGAGCCCACTTGGGCGCGGATGGTCCTTCATCCGCAGAAATCGATTTCCCATGTGAGTTTGTCGACTTCATTTCGGGAGAGTCATTCGATCTCCACTAACGCGTCTGCCGCAACGTAAGCCTGAATCCCCGAGTCCGACTCAATCAGCGAATAGCTGCCGGCGGCCTCCATCAATCTCACCTTCGTGCCCGATTCAAACGTGCCATCTGGCGGGCGTCCCTGCTGCGGCCCCCCTGTAT
Source organism: Planctomycetaceae bacterium (assembly GCA_028284485.1). Lineage (GTDB taxonomy): Bacteria > Planctomycetota > Planctomycetia > Planctomycetales > Planctomycetaceae > JANQRQ01. The sequence continues at coordinate 7,345 of JANQRQ010000290.1, forward strand.
AGTACTCTGTGGGGACGGAAATCTGGTGAGTCGCCGCAAATGGCTCGCCGCCGCCGGGGGTCGGCAAACCTGGAGTCTCAATATCTGCTGGCGGCACGTCGCTCGGTGAATCGGTCGCCCCCTGGCTATCGGTGACGTCCTCTGGCGGGGCGGGGCCTCCTGCGTTATCTGCACACCCCATAAAAAGTGTCAATGTCAGGCAAATCGAAGTCAGGCGATATGTCATCATTGTCTCCTCCTTACAGCGTATTACGCTGACTTGTGGCCGCGACAATCGCGTTTTGTACTTTAATTGCCAGCTCCCACGAGCCAGAACCGGCCACGAGAAAAAGTAAACCGCTCTATCGGCTCCAAGACCCATCAAAGTCGCTCGCGGAACTTTGGTCGCGGTCGTTTCGCGCACGATACCTTCGCTGAAGATAACGGGTTTTGGGCCTTTCGAGATTCAAATTCGGGACCTGAAAGATCGTGGCAAGTCCGTTTCGATCTCTGTCTCCATTCGCATCCGTACGACTGGGGATATGGTAGCAACCCGCATTCCGCACTTGTCAAATCTTGCAGAAAAGGGGTGGCAGACGAGCAGAGCTCCAGTCGCAGCAGCTCACAGACCAAACGATTAGCAGAACCCAACAGTGTCACAACGGAACTACGCAGTTTGGGGTATTTAGAGATACTGCGTTAGGATTGACCGATTAGACAGGCCGGTTTATACTCCTCGCCCCTTCGATTCCCGCCGTCAGTACAACGTTTGCATCTCAGACACGTCAAGGATGACGGTCGATGAGTTCCGCTTCCGAAAGAACTTCGATTCCCTATTCGCAATTCCAGCAGTTGCGAAGCGCGCAATCGATTCTGCGACAAGAAGCCGACGCATTGGTTGAAGTCGCATCCCATCTGGGTGACGACTTTTCCATGGCCATCGAAAGCTTGTGTGCTTGCGAGGGGCGTGTCGTTGTAACTGGCGTCGGCAAGGCCGGATTAATCGGGCGAAAGATCGCTGCCACAATGTCTTCGACCGGAACGCCCTCGTACTTTCTACATCCCGTCGAAGCCGTGCATGGTGACCTGGGCTGCCTAAATCGAGGGGATATTCTACTGGCGATTTCCAACAGCGGCGAAACGGAAGAGGTTTGCCGTCTGCTTTCGATTGTCAAAAGTCTGGATGTCGGCATCATTGCGTTGACGGCTCTCAAAACAAGTACGCTGGGATCGCAAGCCGATGTGACGATCGCGTTTGGCAGGTCGCGCGAAGCGGATTCCTACGGGCTCGCTCCCACGACGAGCACCACCGTGATGCTGGCCTTAGGCGACGCGCTCGCGCTGGTCGTTAGCCATATGCGAGGTTTCACTCCGCAACAGTTTGCCGTCTTCCACCCTGGAGGCAGTTTGGGGCGTCGATTGACGTCGGTCCACGAGGTCATGAGGAATCAAGACGAAATCAGAATTGCATCTCAGGATTCGACGATCCGGGAAGCATTCATCACGGTCCGAAAAGCTGGTCGGCGAAGCGGTGCGGTGGTCATCGTGGACGAAAATCAAAAACTGTGCGGAATCTTTACCGACAGCGATCTGGCACGATTGCTTGAACAGCGCCGCGAATCGGACCTGGATCAACCCATTGCGCGCGTGATGACTCACAATCCGCTGACAGTCAATGCTTCTGCGACACTCGATGAGGCGTTGGAAATCCTATCGCGGAATAAGGTCAGCGAGGTTCCGGTCGTCGATTCGCAAGAAAGACCGATCGGACTGATCGACATTACCGATGTTATTGGACTGATACCCAACGATCTTGCCTCGTGAACTGCGGGTCGATTTTCGTTGCCTCAAGAATCTGTTTGAGTGAGAAAGACCAAACGTGCCGAGTCGACTTGTTTTGACATCATCGACGGCGGCAGGGCTGATCGCTCTCTTCTGGCTATATTCGAAGATCGTGACGCCACTGGTCTCGCCGCCGGAAATCGAAGTCCCTTACGGCCAAAGTCCATTCGCGGGAATCCGCGATGAGCCCGGTGCCCCACCACGCAATCGCTCTCAAGCCGAGAAGTACCTGCCACACGTCCCTTGGGCAGCCGACGCCAAATTGCAACTGCATGATGGTCAAACGACCTTCTTTGCCGAGGAATGGGAAACGACTGAATCAGACAAAGCCGTGCGTCTTTGGCCGTTCGCCATGATTTGGTTTAGCGAGAATAGTGATCCCGAGGAAAAACCGATCACCATAGTGGCTGATTCGGCCATCATTCGATTCGCCGAAAAGTTCGACAGTTCGAATCCCAATCCTGGGCGACCAATTGGCGGGCAGTTTCTCCGACGCGTACGGATTGACGGTCCGGACGGTCTCGCCGTTGTCGGACGCAACTTCTTGTTTGAAGAAGCGGCGATGCATATCCACAGTGAGAATGCGCTGCAGTTTGCCTATGGAAAACATCGAGGACGGGCCACTGGCGTTAACATCAAGTTGCGACCTGCAGCTGAAGAAGAAGAGACTAGCGACCTAGCGGTTGACGGGGTGGAAAGCCTGCGTCTACTGCGCGACGTGACGATGGACCTCGTCTTCGAAGACGACGACGATGATGACGACACTGTCTATCTTCACGTCACGAGCCGGGGCAGCTTCCGGTACGATCTCGAAAACGGCTCGGCGACGTTTGAAGATAGCGTTCGCGTCATACGACCAACCTCGCCGGAATTCAAAGATTCGCTAGACTGTGATTTGTTGACGCTGATCTTTCAAACCGAAGAAGAAGAAGAGGCCGAACAAGCCAACGAAACCGTTGCCGATGGCTCAAACCTCGTCGCCCAGGATGACGAGCGAATCGATGGGGCCCCTCGCGACTTGCTGCGCGTCATTGCCGAGGGACATGCGGTCATTCTCGGGTCGCAAGAAAACAATCTTGTGGCTCGCGCAAGACATTTTGTGTACGACCGACCGTACCGTCGGGCCCGTTTGACCGAGAACGTCAAAGTCATCCATTCCGGGAGCCGCGTCGCGTGCCCTGAATTGACTATCTCGCATGATGAAGATGGGCATATCGACCGGGCCTGGTGCAAAGGGCCGGGAACGCTGAATCATTACAGCCAGGAATCCGAACAACAAGTGCTCGAATCATCCTGGACGAATTTGCTCCGGACTTATCCTGATCCGGCCAATGCCGATCTGCGAGTCATCGAACTCAATGAAAATGCAATTGTGCGGCAACGAGAACAGCAGAGTCGATTGCAGGCCGATTTGATCAAATTATGGGTCAGAGAGACCGAGGACGATCAATCGGATCATAGCGAAGCGGACGATGGCGATCTCGACCTGCGCAAAATGCTCGCGAGCGGAAATGTCGTAGCGGCCAGCCCCGGATTTAGTGGCCACACGCCGCGGCTTGAAGTATGGTTCGAGCAACGACCACAACGCCCACCCGAAACCCAGCAAGGGCAGCCACCCGGTTCGCCGAACTCTCCAGCGGGTCCATCAAATTCGCAATCGACAGCGACGGCGAATGCTGATTCCGACAGCCGATCGGATCGTCCAATGTTAGTCGAAGCCGACTGGATTCAGGTCAACATGCTCCAGTTTGACGGCGAAAGTGAACCGGTCCTCGATCAATTGCGAGCAAACGGGCACGTTCGAGCCGAGAGTCCCGGCGAGGGGGAAGATCCCCCCCTGGAATTCACCGGAAATCGATTCGAATTGCAGAGCAAAGGCACGAATGACCAAGTTGTCGGATTGTTTGGAACTCCGGCCTTGATATTGAATGGTCAGATTCAATTGGAAGGTCCCGAGATTCACCTGGACCGCGCCAGCAATCGAGCTTGGATGATCGGCGTCGGTGCATTGCAGCTTCCGGTCGAACGAGATCTGGAAGGCAATCCGCTCTCGGAACCGGATATTCTCGATGTCCGTTGGACCGAGCAAATGGATTTCAACGGTGCCTCGGCTTCATTTTTCGGAGACGTGCGTGCATTTTTGCGCGATGGCGAGGACCGCATGCGTTGTCACGAAATGACCGTCTCACTTTCTGAGCCAATCTCGTTCATTGAAAGTGATTCTTCGGATCAAAATGTCGAGGTGCAATCGATTGACTGCAAGGAAGGCGTGACCTTCCACAGCTCCTTGTTTGAAAACAACGATCTCATTGGCATCCGCAAAGCGGCATTCTGGGAGTTTTCTCTGAACCAGCAAACCGGCGAGACCCGTGGACGTGGTCCGGGATGGATAATCTTCTGGGAACGAGACCAGGGACGCCCCTCGGCGTTTGCCCCCACAGCCGTCGTTAAAGCTAACCAGCCAAGACAGTCTGACAAATCGGAGTGGAACTATACCCGCATTGATTTTGTTGGCGATGCCAACGGAAATGTCAACGACGGTCATATGACGTTTCACAACCGCGTGTACGTGGTCCACGGCCCCGTGAAGGGGCCCAACGACACGATCGACCCCGATAACCTTGGTGAAAACGCCGGTTCCATGAAAAGCGATGTCTTGCAATTGACGCGGCAAGAGCTACCCGAATCGGACGAAACATACGTCGAATTGCTTGCCAGCGGTAACGCCAAGCTGGAAGGTCAAACATTTCATGCACGATCCGACCAGATCAAATACGATGAATCGAGCATGTTGTTTATTCTGCGGTCGCTTGGCAACCGGGAAGCCACAATTTGGCGCCAATTGGAAGTCGGTGCGCAACATCAACGCTCTGACGCCAAATCAATTCATTTCAATCCGTCCCAGAATCGAATGGAACTCCACGGCGCAACCGGAGTGGACGGGTTTCAATAGTCGATGGGCAAAGGGTGATTTGCGGAAATATCGCTCTCACTGCACGGCCGGCTGTAGAGACAATGTTTCCAATTTCTGCTTGGCCTCGGCCCGTGCCGCTTCGAGGACGCTACTTAACGAAACGGGCGATCCTCCCTGCCGTTTGCTTTCGTCAGCCGCTTCCATAAACGTGTAAATTTCGAGCGTCTCTGCTGGATCAACCGGAGCCGTTCGGGATCGGAAGAACTGTACGATTTCCACCAATAACGGTTCGTAGCCTTGATACTTGCCGATCGGGAGGGGTTTCTTTTCTGTAAAGATGATGCCGCCGTACCCGCCGCCGGAACGCCGCCCACGAAATGTTCCAATGCGTCCCCCGTCCCAAAGCCCAACAACGACATCGGTCGATTCGGTACTCGTGCGAGCCACGGTCTGACAACCGGTCCCCATGACGGCGTACAACAGTTCGACACCATGAATGCCGTACCAATACAGATCGGGGTGGGTCTTCTCCAGGGCGCAAGGACTGTAGGTTTCACAACCTGTCACCGGTCCCGCCGCCCCATCGCGGGCTTCGAGGGCACCCGTTGTATATCGCAAAGAGGACGACGAAAACACCGGAACGTCATACTTCTCGGCGAGGTCAAAAATTGCAACCGCATCTGCCAATGAACCGGCGATCGGCTTATCAATGAAGACCGGTTTCCCCGCCTGCAAGACAGGAATCACCTGTTCCAAATGCGGGCGTCCGTCATTCGTCTCCAATAGCACGACATCGACCCGCTCGATGAGTTCGTCGATCGATTGAACAATTTCGACACCGAACTCCTGAACCTGCTCGGTGTACTTCGGAACTCGTTCGACACTCGATTTGATATCGGGGCTTCCGCGAGGGTACGCAGCAACGACGCGGCAACCGGCTAATTCCGGACGCACTTCGGGGCTATTCAACAACCGAGTAAAGTGGATCACGTGCGATGTATCGAGCCCGATGATTCCGGCACGAAGCGATTGAGGCGAAGACTCACCGGTTTCGTCATCAGGCTCGGCCGTTCGCGCGGCGACCACGTTTTGTGTTGATCGGGCACTGTCAGCGTCCTCCTCGGGCGATTCCGCCGGCAACAGCCATTGGCCAACATTCCAAATAGCAACCGTTCTATCATAGCCTGCGGTGGCAAGTTGCTTACCAGAAGGTGCCAATGCAACGGATGTCACTTTGGAAGTATGGGAATCGATCGTTGCCAGTGTTTCGCCGGTTTCGCAATTCCAGAGGATGACTTCATTTTTGCCTTTGGCACGACCGCCACTACCTGAGCAGACAACACGGCTATCAGGACCAAACACGGCGCATGTGGTCGGGCGGGAGTGACCACCGAAAAAGCCCACGGCCTTCCCTTTGGCAAGTGCATAGACATTAATGGTCTCATCTTGGCTGGTCGAGACCAGGTACTCACCATCGGGTGAGAAAGCAACCGAGGTCGCCGCCTTCTGATGGTCTTCGAACGCGTGCAGTTCGGCCCCCGACTCTGCATTCCAGATCTTTAGTTCGCCTCGTCGCGTAATGCGATCTTCGTCACCCGCTGCCGAAGCCAACAGTTTACCATCGGGTGAATATGCGACGCCCTGAACCGGGTAGGAATGACCCTCGAGTTGGAGAACCAATTCCCCGTCACTCACATTCCACACGGTGACTCGTTCGTCTTCACTGGAGGCAGCGAGACGACTTCCGTCGGGGGAAAAAGCCAAACTCGTGACGTATCCACGCGGTCCCTTGATTTGTTTGAGCTCTTTCTTATCAGAAGTCCGCCAGATCACAATGCCTTGGTAGTGACCTGCGGCCAACAAAGTGCCATCCGGCGAGTAGGCCAACGACCGTCCAAATCCGGATGGAACCTTGAGTTCCGCCTCGATTTGTTTTTGCTCCGCATTCCAAATCTTGACGAATTCGTATGTGCCGGTTGCCAGCGACTCTCCATCTGGCGACCAGGCCAGGCTGGTCACCCAATCGGAATAACCGTCGATGGTCGCTACGGCATCGACTCGTTTGGCAAACGGATTGACGGCCTCGCTGAGCGGCTGTAATTCGTTCTGTGCAAATGCATCTAAGGCGTTACCAAAACCCGTTAACACGACGACAAGCAACAGCGGGCATAGAATTCGAAACCAAGTGGTTGTAGAAACTTCGTAGCCATTGAATACAGCCCGCAATCGCTGGACGCATAAAGAAATCATTGTGAAATCCAAGAATGAAACATGGTGGCGAGAATCACTTGATGAACTGTACCAAATCGCATCTTTCGATGGCGAGATTTTGATTATCGCACAGCCAGCATGATATGCCAAATCGGGCGTGCCCCGTCGATCTATTCGTTGTACACATAAACGGAGTTCGAATCTTCAAGCGCGTTTGTGAAGCCACACGTTCGATTGTATAACCGGTCTGATTGGCTACGATCCAATCTACGCTTCGAATTCAGCGCAGCGTCTTCCGACAGCGTATTACGCTGACGTGTGGCCGCGACAATCGCATTTTGTTCTATGATAGCTGATTTCCACGAGCCAGAATCGCCCACGAGAAAAAGTAAACCGCACTAGTTGCATGGCATCGCGCGTGTGATTGACGAAACAGATATGTCTCAGCCACCAATTCATCGGGAGCCTGCGTCGGTTTCGGTAGGCATCGCCGGGCTCGGCCGTGAGGGGTTATACCATCTCCAAAGATTGAGCCTACGAACCGACCTGTGTGTTGTTGCGGTCTTCGATTATGAATCGTCGGCCACCGCGAATCGGTTCGATTGTTCCCGATACGAAAACTGGCACGAATTCATCAACGACTCGTCTTTGGAAGTCATTATTCTGACAGCAGCTCTACCCGACCGTGCCCGGCTCGCCAATGAGGCGCTCCGTGCGGGCAAGCATATTGTCACCGATTGTGCTGTCGGACTTTTTGCCTCAGAAATCGAAACGCTTGTCGCAACGGCCCGGCAAATGGAGCGATCGTTTTCCGTCATTAACAGTCGCCGACAGGACTTCGATTTTATCTCGGCGCGCGAAGTTGCCCGCTCCGGAGAGATCGGCGATTTAGTATCCGCCAAAATCATCGAATGGGACTACGGCCTGTACGAACCGACGACAAGTAATCGCTCGTCTTCAATTCGAACCGAACAAAATCGTTGCACCGACTTGTGGCATTTCGCAGCAATTTATTTCGATCAACTCTTGCAAATCGTCGCGGATGAACCCTCTTCGGTTTATGCGCGGTCACTTGATCCGTGGACTGCCGAGGGTGAACTCAACGGATTCCTGGCAATCGTGCAGTTTTCATCTGGTGCCAACGGACAAATCGAAGTCCATGTCAAAAGCCCAACCCCCTACCATTCCGGATGGCTGATCTCCGGATCAAAAGGCGGGTACCGCGATGGGAAGCGATATGCACTGACCGACGAAACGGAGATCTTTGCGACCGATAGGAATCAATCGTCAGTCGACAAAACGGACGAGTTCTACGCCGCGGTCGTTGATCATGCCTGCAACAATCGGCCGTGGCTGAATTCCGCAACGGAAGCGCACAAGGTCGCGTTGCTCATCGAGGCGTCGCAAAAGTCGATGAAGACCGGCCAAGCCATCCAGCGTGGAAACACTACAGATGTGCTCGTGCCGGAATGATCTCTTGCGTATTAACCGGCCCGGTTTTCAGCAATGTCGTTTTCCACCTCGCCGCTACCCGCTTCAGGTCCTTGAGCATCTGCCGGGTTGCGAGGAAGAAGCGGAATAACGTTTTTGATGGCCGATCGCATGTCGCGTATGATACCGGCTTCCAGCTCTTCGGTGGGGATGCCCTCGCAGGCATTGACGCAGGCATGGATTCGTCTGACGATTTCCCGATTCTCTTCGGTATCTTCTCCGAAGATCTCCCCTTGCATCGAAATCACAAATTGGGGCACCGGATCGCGAATTTCTTCGCCCATTTCAGTCAGGCCTCCTCAAACCACTGAGCGTCGGAACAGATCTGTGTGGAATAAACATCGGCCATTTCGACTCGAATTATTCAATCCGAGTCGCAGCTCGACCCGTGTGCAGTTCGATTTGCTGCCCCGTTTGGGGGAATTACCTCCATAGCATCCGCTGTCAGGCCGCCCGCGCATTAATTTAGGGGGAATACGGCCAGTTTGCGGACTTAACAAGTGATTACACTCGTTGCGTGCTTTCATGCCGCCGATGGCCAGAAAAAGCGCTTAATCTAATCGCTCGGACGCCAGCCGAGCGATCGCAAACGCGCACGCAGCTTCAGAAACCTTGGGGCCCATGAGATCTGACAGGCAAATCCGCTCGGTTGAACTCAATCTCTCGATGGAATCGAGCACCTCGGCAGCCAGGAATGATCCGGCACCTGAATACAAAACCGTTTGGCACGGTTCATTGTGCCGCGACATCACTTTTCCGAGCGCAGCGGTCAATTGGTTCCTTTGCGTTTCCGACAGATATTCCGCAACGATGACGGCATCGTCCCAATTAAACTCCGTATCGTCGCAGCACAATGATCTCGCCAGTCGATGATGTGCTTCGGCCCTGGTCGCAGCGCGGCCGTTGGCAGTGGCAAAATCCTGCGGGTCGTCAGCGATATTCCCACGAACCAAATAGACATCCAGCATCGTTGCAAACCATTCCGCGGCAATGGGACATTCGTTTTCGCCAAACGGAACACTTCTGGCGACCGCACATAATGGTGTTCGGCGGACTCCCGTATATACTAGTTCCGATTCTTGGAGACGCTCCACATCTGTCATACCACGGCTTACCGGAACACTGTTGAGTAGCGGGACGATGTCGGTTGTTGTTGTGCCGATGTCGATCAACACAGCAAACTGATTTGGAACCATGCGACCGACGAATGTGGCCAGGGCATGCCAGTTTGCTGCGGCGACGAGCAGCGGTATCTCCCGAGCGATCTCGGCAGATACGAACTCCGATCCCGTTTGCCAGACCACAACCGGGACGCCTTCGGCGGCAGTCTCGACAGCATCCAGGACCGTCTCGACGCCCTGCCTTTTCGTCTGAAAACAATCGGCCAACTCGGCCGTCATGGTCACTGCAATTCGATCCACCTGAGAGAATTGTTTGACGACCGCTGCCAATGCCTTCGGAAGTTGCTCCGGCGATTTCCAGATTTCGAAACTTCGGCAGACCGTATTTCCGTCTCTGTCGGCGGCCTTGAGATTCGCTCCACCAATATCAAACCCGATGACGTTCATTTCGATACTTTTACAGTTACCTTCCCATCGGACGTGAATTCGATTGCCCCTTCGTTCCACGTCACAGACGGCGCAAACGAATCACGATTGATGAGGAGTTCGGCAATATTCTGAGAACAAAGCTCGCGGTAGCCCAAGTAACTCGTCGTCAAACGAGGGTTGATATCGACCAGCAATGGAACGCCCGAATTGTCGGGGACAATAAAATCGAACCCCATGTATCCCCGAACGCCTGGAAGTTTTTCGCATACTGATCGGACGCTACGAACAATCGAGTCGGTTGCATCGGCGGAGAGACCAACGGGAATCTCGCCCCCAAGATAGGTAAACCTTTGTTGGTCACTGAGGTGCTGAGCTGCAATCGGAAAAACAAACGTCGAACCAGACTCAGGAAGGACCAAGCAGGCAACCGACACCGCCTGCCCCATGGTCAGCGGCTGGCAGACAAATCGATCCGTCCGATTTCTGAACGCATGCGATTCGAAAAACTCTGCAAGGTCGGCAACGTTGCTGATGCGTTGAATGTCCTGCGATCCGGCCCCATCGATCGGCTTGGCAACGATGGGAAAATTGAATTTGCGCCCTCCCGCATTCGGCGCGAGGAATTCCGTCTGTACTGCAGGTATTCGGTGATTTGCCAAAAACCGATAGGTCGCCAACTTGTTGCTGCACAAATCGATAGCTGCCGCTGACGGACCAATGCAAACTCTGTCGACTTCGTCGATGATGCGACGCCGCTTTGCCAATTCTCGATCCAACTCGGGGGAAATCAAAAACGTCGCATCGCTTTCCGCTGCCAAACGTCGAAACGCGGCCGACTCCTGGTCGCGCGATTCGATGAGTTCCCACGAAACAGAGTCAACAGGGACTTCGCCGAGGCGTCGATCCCAAGTCGATGTCACTTCGACACCGCCGATGCGCGCGAAATCTGTGGCGACGGCGCCGAGCATTGCCCGGCCTTCACGCAGTAATGAGGTCTCATCCAGTCGACCAGGCCATGCGCCGCTACAGACAAATTCCGAAACGAAGATACGCATTTTCGATTTCGACTTCTCGATGACTTCATGAACCGACAAGGTGCGAACCGCTCTTCCGCGAAAGTCTGACCTCGTGTTTGGCGAAATGCAGCGCGGTTGCTTCGACTCAGGTCGGCACAAATAGCTTGAGAGTTTCGTCCACACTTTGTTTTTGGACGAGAACGACAACAATATCACCCGCGCGGAGTTGGTCATCGGCTCCGGGAACGCTCATGTAATCCTCACGCACGATTGATGCCAGCAGACTTTTCGGAAAGACGATATTTCGCAGCGGGGCTTCCGTGACCGGAGCCCCTTCCTCCACTTCAACTTCCCACACTTCGGCGTCGCCACCGCCAATTGTCGAGCGGCTGATGATCGGACCGCTTTCCACCATACCGAGAATTTGTCGCGCCATGACATCGCGAGGACTGACAGCCACATCGATTCCGACCTTCTCGAGCACGTTGGCGTAATCGGGGCGCCGAACAACTGACATGATCAAACCGGATCCCAGTTCCTTGGCTTCGACACCGCAGACGATGTTGTCTTCATCATGTCCTGTCGCCGCCACGAAAATATCGGCCTTATCGACCCGGGCTTCCTTCATTTCATCGAGGCGTGTGGCATCGGCATGCAACACGGTTGTGTCATTTAACTTTTCCGCCAAATATTCGCAACGGTCGCAGTCGGCCTCCAACAATGCGACGTTATAACGGCCACGCTGCAACAGGAGTGCCAGGTTGTAGCCGATTTCGCCACCACCTGCGATCACCACATTGAGGCGCGGAGGAGTCTTGCGCTCGAACAGCCGTTTCACCTTGTCTAATTCGACTCGGGTTCCAATCAAAGTCACATGGTCGCCGGCATTGATGATGTTATCGGCATGCGGAATAACAGCACCGCGACTGTTGGAAATCAACCCGACCCGGACTTCCTTGGGCAGCTCCAAATTGCGCAGTCCAATTCCAACCGCCCTGGAATCGGCTTCGACTTCCACTTCCTGGACTTCGATGCCCCCGCGTGCGAAGTTCTCCACGCCGAACAGCCCCGTCTTGCGAATTCCTTTGGCCAGCTCCAATGCTGTCAAATGCTCGAGGCTCAACAGCCGATCGATCTGAAAATGCCGACGGTAGTCGAACGTGCTGTAATCGAGATAGGTTTGATTGTAGACACGAGCGACACTACGCTTCGCTCCCATCGATTTCGCCAGAGATGCACCGATCAGGTTAACTTCATCCTGACTGGTGACCGCCAGACACAGGTCGGCACTTTGCACACCGGCTTGAAACAATGTCACGGCGTCGCACGCCGAACCAATCAATGATTGCACATCGAGCCGCTCCTCGACCTCGTCGAGCGCCGAACGGGAAGAATCAACCAGTCGGACGTCCCGTTTGTCGGCACATAGCACTTGTGCGATCGAAGTTCCGACCGTGCCGGCCCCCAGTATCACGACGTTCATTGCTTTTGATCCAGTTGGTCGTCGATCTGATCGCGGGGCAAGAAATGTTCACACTGCCGACTATTCAAACACGAATCCGATATCCGCAGATCGTCGAGTATCTTCCCCTCAATGACCGTCTCTTCGATAATTCGCGAAACATCCTGCAATCCGACGTTCCCGTAGAAGATTCCCTGAGGGTAAATGACTACCGTCGGTCCATGTTCACATTGGTCAAGACATCCCGCTTTGTTCGCCCGAACCAATGGCTGCAGATTTCTCTTTCGGACCTCGGTTTTGAAGGCGCTGCGCAGGCTCTCGTCGCCTTCCGGATCACAGCAACCGCGTCGGTGGCCAGAATCCCGCTGATTCGTACAGATGAAAATGTGATGAGTGAACGGCGGCATGACTTCCCGAATCAAATTGGCCCTATCGATACAATCTGCCGCTTAAGGTGGCAGAGCTTCTGCGAATTGTAATCGCCAAATGCAGACCTGGCCAGCATCCTTCCCTTGTCAGATTTTTTTCGACTCGCGAAGATTCAATTCACCAGCCGAACATTTTGAAATCTCACGGAAACTTGTGCAGATCATGTGGATCAAGATTTGCGGCATCAAAAACCAGGAATCTGCCCGTGCCGTGGCCGACTTGCATCCGTCCGCCATCGGTCTGAATTTCTACCGGAAAACTCCCAGATGTGTCGATGGTGACGTTGCGCAAACGATCACGCGCGAATTGGACAAATCGGTGGAATTCGTCGGTCTGTTCGTTAACCACACTCTCGCCGAAGTCATCTCGATCTGCGACCATACGGGCATCAAGACTCTTCAAATCCATGGAGATGAGTCTGAAGAGTTTCTGGCCTCGGTTTTGCAACAACGCCCCGACCTTCAATTGGTTCGTGCCTTCCGCATCGGCGACGAAGGATTGCAGCCCATCGCAAAGTACCTTGCAAATTGCGCTCGATTGAATGTCCCCATTCACCGAGTCCTGGTCGATTCTCACGTTAAGGACCAATACGGTGGAACGGGACAAACCGTGGCCTGGGAGACAGTTGCGCACGAATACCGCTACGATACCTGGCCGCCGCTCATTCTGGCCGGCGGATTAACCGCCGACAACGTTGCGGCCGCAATTCAAGCCGTTCGCCCTTGGGGGGTCGATGTGTCCAGCGGCGTAGAATCCTCAACGGGCGTCAAAGATCCTGAAAAAGTTCGAGAGTTTATCGCGAATGCTCGTGCTGCCTTTGACAAGATCGGTGACGGCGAAGAAGATTCGTTACGGAACGAACCTCGTCGATAGTTAAGCTTGTTAACAGTATTTAATCCACGGATGTAAACAAATGGCAGATGTACGACCTTTTCGGGGCTGGCGATATGAATTGAAACAAGTCGGCAACCTCTCGGATGTCACCGCCCCCCCTTATGATGTCATCGACTCCCAGCAGCAAGATGATTTGTACAAACAGCATCCGTGCAACGTCATTCGCCTGATCCTCAATCGGGACGAACCGGGCGATTCTTCCACTGAAGAACGCTACACACGCGCAGCAACGTTTCTAAAGGACTGGCAGCGCGACGGTGTGCTCACACAAGAACGCGACGACGCAATTTATGTGTACCACCAGGTTTTCGACTGGGAAGGCACAAATTACGTTCGCAAAGGATTTCTGGCGCGCCTGCGACTCGAAGAATTCGGAAAAGGGCATGTCTATCCCCATGAACAAACCATGCCCGGTCCCAAAGCGGACAGGCTGGCGCTGTTGAATGCCTGCCGGATGAACCTTTCAGCCATTTTCGGGCTTTATCCGGATCCCGAATGTGCCGGACAAGCACCGCTCGAAGAAGCCATTGCCGGCCAAACACCCATGGAAGCCGTCGACGAACTGGGTGTCGTGCATCGCATGTGGGCCGTCACCGACGCAGCGGTCATCAACCAAGTTCGCGAGGCATTACGAGAGCAACCGATTTTCATCGCCGACGGGCATCACCGTTACGAAACAGCTCTCAATTTTCAGAAGCAGCTCCAGGAATCCGGAGAAATCTCCGGCGATGACGATCCGGCGAATTTTGTCATGATGATGTTCGTCGGTATGAATGACCCGGGTCTCGCGATCTTGCCGACACATCGACTGGTCTCGGGACTACCCGACTTGACCGCCGACGACGTGAAGCAAGCACTCGGCAACAGTTTCTCGTTCGAACAGTTGGAAAACGGCGCTGCAGGCGCAGAACAAGCCTGGGAACTTATGCAAGCTGACAGCGGACAGGGAGTATTCGGATTGGGTACAGCTGCCGACGGAGCCTGGTTGTTTGCCCGCATCACCGATCACTCGCCGATGGAGCAACTTGCCGAAGAGCAAAGTCCCGAGTGGAGGGAACTCGGTGTCAGCCTGCTGCATCGGCTGATCATCGACAATTTGCTCGCAAACCACTTTTCCGGCTCCGAGCCTAAATGCACCTACGTGCACCGCATGGACGAAGTCAATTCGGCTCTCGGCGATCGGACGGTACCGCTGGCATGCCTGGTCGCACCGGCAGGAATTGAACATGTCGAAACAATCGCCTCCAAGTACGAGAAAATGCCGCCGAAAAGCACATTCTTTTATCCCAAGCTACTTACGGGATTAGTTTTGAATCCACTGAATTGACCTGCGGCAATCCTCGTACTGAATCTGCCGGTTTTCGAGATGCCGTGCGTTTGCAATTGCGATTAGAAGCAATCGCGGCGTTGACCAAACACTCGATGCGCTTCGAGCGAAATTGATTGGCAAGGGATGGTTTCGTTGTGAGCGGCGACACAACCAGCAGCCTCATCGAATCTCTCAAATTAGGGAAAGGGTTTGCCCATGAGGTTTCCGGAATTGACGTCATCGAGACACACATCTCGTGGGTCGTTCTCACCGGCCCATTCGCCTACAAAATCAAAAAACCGGTGAACCTCGGCTTTGTCGATTTTTTGACATTATCCCGCCGCGAATTCTGCTGCCACGAGGAACTGCGACTCAATCGGCGGCTTGCGCCTCAACTATATCGGGGTGTCGTTGAAATTTGCGGGACGGCCGAAGACCCCATCGTCGCCGGCACTGGCGAACCGATCGAATTCGCAATCCAAATGGAGCAGTTTTCCCAAGAGAATCTGCTCTCTCGTTGCCTCTCAGAAGGCCGGCTGACCACACATCACATCGATTCATTAGCTGACGAAATCGCCGATTTCCACGCGAGAGTTGCCATCGCCGAATCCAAAGGCGAATTCGGTACACCTCGCCGTGTGCTCGAACCTGTCAACGAAAACTTCCGCCACTTGGTCGCCACAACGGATGATCCCGACACCAAGGCCACGCTGCACCACCTGCAGGACTGGAGCAAAACCGAATTCGAACGATTGCGAGATACTTTCGTGGGCCGCCGGGAAAGCGGCTTCGTGCGAGAGTGTCACGGCGACATGCATCTTGGCAACATGATTCTCGACGACAAACAAGTTGTGATCTTCGATTGCATTGAATTTAATGACGACCTGCGATGGATCGACGTCTTAAGCGAAGTCGCCTTTTGTGTGATGGATCTCGAAGATCGTGGCGTCCCGGAATTCGGCCACCGGCTGCTCAACCGGTATCTTGAGCGAACCGGCGACTATGCTGGTTTAGTTGTGTTTCGGTTTTATTCCGCGTATCGAGCACTCGTGCGGGCCAAAGTTGCTGCACTGCGGTGCCATCAGGCAGGTATCACGCCGGTAGAACAAGACTCGCTGCGCGCCGAATCCGCAAGCTATCTCGAACTTGGCAGCAAATATGCCGTTCCTTCACCGCCGGCACTAGTAATCACGCATGGATTCTCCGGAAGTGGAAAAACGACGGGAACTCAAGAAGTTGTGGACGCGTTTGGGGCCGTCCGCATCAGGTCGGACGTCGAACGGAAACGACTTTACGGCGCTTGCGATTCTTCGAATGATACATCGGGCCTCTATTCCCAGGACGCAACAACCACGACATACAACGAGCTGGCAAGATTGGCAGATTTGCTGATCCAAGCCGGGTATACCACGGTTATCGACGCGACATTTCTCTCGAAGTCTCATCGAATGCAGTTTTGCGAAATTGCCGACAAACACGATGTTGAGTTTCGCATTCTCGATTTTCAGGCTTCCAATGCAACGATGGCTGATCGCATCGAACAGCGGAAGCAGGCCCAAACCGACGCCTCAGATGCCGACGTCCAAGTGCTGCGAAACCAAATCGAGTCACACGAACCGTTAGACTCCGATGAGTTGAATTGGACAATTCCCGTGCGAACCGATGTCGCGGATTGGCAACAGAATCTTCGCAAGGCATTACAAAAGGAATTGTCAGCCTAGAGCGTGTCCCAGTTTGATGTACCGACATTCGAGTTGTTTTTGACACAGTTCACGGTGCGCCCGCCGGTACATCAAAACGAGACGGGGTCTCACGGTGGTCACGCCGATCTTGCCCCCGCGCGACTTTTTTGATTCTTCTGCGGATTGCCGGTTTCCACGAAACAGCTCGGCGATCGAATCGGAGAATACAGTTCTCTTTTCGGTGTCTCGAAGTAAGCCCGCTGGCCAATATCCCGGGATTCCTGATTGCCTGTCTTGTAGATCGACGATAGGCAACATACGATAACTGGAACGACTTTCCCGAGGAGAATTCATGCCATCGGACAAAAAAATACTTCTCATCGAAGATGACCGCGAGATCTCTTCGACATTAAGCGGCGTTTTGGAAGCAGCCGGTTACACCGTACTTACGGCACAAAATGGTCTCGACGGAAGGAAAATTGCGGAAGCCGAAGGACCCGACTTGGTCATCACCGACATGATGATGCCGAAAATGGGCGGCTTTCCCGTGTTGGAGCATTTGAAATCCCTCGACAAACCGCCGCGCGTGATCATGATCACTGCGAACGAAGGGGGACGACACAAGGCCTATGCCGAAATGCTCGGCGTCGATGATTATCTGCGTAAGCCGTTCGCCATGGATGTGCTTCTGGAGGCTGTTGAGCGCGCCATCGGATCTCCGGATGGTAAACGCGCGCGGTCCGGCGGGAAAAGCGCGAAACGAAAAAGCTAGAGAGATTTACTTTTCTCGTGGCGTTTCTGGGTCGCGGGGGCAGCCAGTAATCGTGCAAAACGCGATTGTCGCGGCCACAACTCAGCGTAACACGCTGTAAAGCGCGATAAGCGGGAACCGAAAAGCCCGAAACGGGTGAATCTCCAACCCGATGTCATCGATCACTCCTCTTCAGCCTTGCTCGCCGCGAGGCGTTCGGCGATGGCCGTGTCGAGGAACAACTGCGACGCGTGATACATCAGCATCGGGAAAATCGCAAACGGAAGGCCTAAGCCATTGTAGAGATCCGGATTGCCAAACATCGTCGGATCGGTCGCGAGCAGGATTCCAATTGGAAGTGTTTTTTGGCTGCCGGCAAACGCCACGGCAGCGCGATCCGCCCTTCGGTAACCGAACGATTTCGCGCCCAACAACGCAACCACGACTGCTGCCAGGTGGATCGCAATGCAACTTCCCCAGACGATTGCGACCGCCGACAATTCCGGCTTGGGTCCGTCACCGGCAAGCCGTGCCCCGGCTCCACATGCCGCGGAAAAGACAAGAACTAAAATCGCCCCCTGTGCAACGACTCCGATTGGCGTTTTGTACTGGCCGGCAAATCGGTTCAACCGGGGGATTTGACGCAGGAGCTGGCCAGCAGCTGTTGGAATCAAGACCACCAAGAGCAATCGCCAAACCATTTCCCAAGTATCAAACTCGACCGATTGACCGGTCGTCACGTTAAGCCAAAACGGCGTCATCAAAAAGCAGGCCGAGTTCGTTGCTAAGGTCACAAGCAAAGAAACCGCATCGTTCCCCTTGGCCTTACGAGTCCACACCGAAGCAGCCGCAAGCGTGCACGGAACACTGCAAGCGATCATCAGTCCGCATTCAAAATCCGGAATCGATTGCAACGAGACAAGCGACCAACCAAAGAGCGGAATGAACCCATAGTTGACAGCAGAGGCCCATAGAACCGGACCGGGCGCAGAAAATGAAGTTTTCAAATGGCGGCTGTCGAGGCTAAACGCCATCAGCAACAAAACAAACGCGGTAATGGCGCGGGGTTCAATCTGACGAATGACCTTGCCAAAAGGCGATTCGTCTCCCTCCATCCCCACAACGATTCCCAGCGAGATGAGGACGACCAAACCGACGAGAAACCAACGCTTCAAGAGGAACGAGCCGACACCTTTCAAGGGGCGCTCTCCTCTTCTGCCGATTCGGAAGAATCGGCATCTTTCCAGCGCTTGATCATCAATTGGCAGGCGTGATAGTAAGGGTCGCTTTCGTCAACGCGCCCCAACGTCCTCGCCCCGGCCGCCCGGTTGCCCGACTTTGCCAGGCAAATTCCGAGCAAGTACTTCGCGGCCGTCGACCAAGTCCCCTGATCGCGATGGTGATTCAAGTAATTCTCCAGCGTTCGACTCGCGATCTCGAATTCCTGCCGCTCGTACTGGCAGACACCTGACCAATACCGTGCTTGCTCGGCTGCAACGGCATGAAACTGACGGATTGTCGGATCCATCACGCTGACCAATGCCGCTCGGAATTCTTCGGGAATGAGGACATCTTTGGGCACGGGGGGGAAGTTCCCGATGAGTTGGATTCGCAGATAATCCCGGATTGCCTCGGGGAGATTTCCGGTAAGATGGGCGTTTCTGGCCACTTCGTGCTGCCGCCTTGGTTCACCGTAGACGATACCCAATTCCTCAATCGATTCCGCTTCGGCGTTCATTGACTCGATTGGTATCGGAGAGAGAAACGGTGCCCGGATAATCTCAAGTAACTGCTGCTGCTGTTCGGTCAAATGCTCAAAGGCATTCGTTTGTTCGTCGCAAAACTCCCAAACTGAGATATCGTCCGTCTCCCACAGGTTTTCGCCAGCCGCTGCCACTCGATTCAAAAGGCCGGTTCGAAATTCCGTGTCTTGCAATCCGTCAAACAGGAGAACCGAACGCGTCCCGGTCAACAGATCCTGAAGTTGTTCCATCCGTGGCGACCAATAGGCCCCCGACCCAATCAATTTCACGTCAACCGATTGGAATTGCTTGGAATTCAAACGATAGGGCCGGTCGTCTCCCAAATCGAGGTTGCGAAACAGCTGGTCGTTCTTCTGAACTTGTTGTAGCGTGGCCGGTCTTCGAATAAGAGGGGCCTCGACCGGGTCGTCTTCCGCAGGAATCGGTATGCCCAAGCGCATATCGAACAAGTAAACCTCACCGTTTTGCAGAACACCAACCAACCAGTCATCGGGATCCGCTTGATCAGTGGGCTGAATGATGACGGCATCGATCCGCATTTGCCGCAACAGATTCGCGAATAACCAAGCCCTTTGTTCGGGGCTGCCGATACCTAACGTGGCAAACTCCCAAGGAACCAGCGGCGGTATCGACACGGTTTCGGGAGAGTCCGACCGGGGAGATTCAAACAACATGAGGTTTCTGACGACGTAGTAAAATACATCGACGACACGGTCGAGGTCGCTCTCAGCAGTCGGCGAAGCAAAACGAGTCACGTCGCGATACCAAAGCGCATCCCGAATGTGGTCGATATCCCGAATGAAGAAACGATCACTCTGAATTCGCTTGGCCCGATCCTCGTCGAATAATCGCTGCAGCATTGATTGTGCTTGATCGTCGATGGCCAGTAACGAAGGGTCGCCACAATTCGTCATCATTTCATTGAGTAGTGCTGCGACCGAAACTTGATCGGAGCTAACACCCAAATTCCTGGGCTGAACCATCGTCCAAATTGTTTCGAGGAGGGCATCGCATTGCGCATCCACCTTGGTCGTCGCGGAGGACTCGCGAGGTACGGAATCGCCGCTCGGCGATTCCGAGTTCTCGCAACCAATTGGTAACACCGCGACGACGGCGATGAGAAGGACAACAAGTTTCTGGTTGAAATTCTTTTGCATTGAACCTGATGACAAACCGTATTGCATTGCCTCGACCATGCTATCGGAATCCAAAGCCACCCATCGGAACGGGCAACTTATCGAACGTTTCTATAACAAAACCTCGTTAAAAAACTGCCGCAGCTGCATCAACTGGTCAAGCAGTTTAGGAATGTCAGAAAGGGGGACCATGTTCGGGCCGTCGCTGAGAGCACGATCCGGATCGGGATGTGTTTCCAAAAACAGACCATCGCATCCGCAAGCGATGGCGCCCCTGGCCAGAATCGGAACCATTTCGCGTTGACCACCCGTCGACGGACCACCGGGGAGCTGCACGCTATGTGTCGCGTCGAAAATCACAGGGGCCCCCGTGCTTTGCATGATCGGAATGCTCCGCATGTCGTTCACCAGGCGCCCGTAACCAAACGTCGTCCCTCGTTCTGTCAAAAGAATTCGATCGTTTCCGGACTCTTCGCATTTTCGCACAATGTGAACGGTATCCTCCGGCGCAATGAATTGCGGTTTCTTGATATTGACGACGCCGCCGTACTTAGCCGTCGACTCGGCCGCTGCTCGGATAAGATCCGTCTGGCGTGAGAGAAACGCGGGGATTTGCAGAATTCGGCAAACAGCCGCAGCGGGCTCGGCCTGCCCCGGCTCGTGAATATCCGTCGTGACCGGCAGACCGGTCGTGTCCCGAACCTTCGCAAGGATATCCAACCCTTCTTTCAATCCAGGGCCACGAAAGCTATCCAGACTGGTCCGATTGGCCTTGTCGAAACTCGACTTGAACACCAATGGTATCTCGTGTCGGGCCGCAACTTCGGCAAGACGGCATCCGGTTTCGAGGATCATGGCCTCGTTTTCGATCACGCATGGGCCGGCGATCACCAGTAGTTTCTCTCGCCGACCGCAAGCAAGATTGTCAAATGTCACCGGGTTCGTGGGCACGCGACCTTCATCCTTACTGCGTGTCGAGCCAATGCTCAGGGTTTTGGGGCAAAAACTTCCAGCGCGGACGGCAATACCGAAACCTCGGCTGGAGTCCATCCTGCCGGATCGCCATCCACTTGAACGGGGACCGGCTCGTCCGATTCAATTCGTACTTGAGTCGCTTGCACCGACTGAACATCGGGCAGCCTCTCATGAGTACCCATCGCTACTTTATAAAAGTATCGCAACATTTGGAACGTGGAACCTCGGCCGAACAAACGCAGATCGAGCTGCCCGTCACTCGCACTTGCCTGTTTTGCGAAGGGAAGCCGTAACGCGTAGGACGGTATATTCACAATCACGCAGAGTTTCGCATTTCGTGTCTCCTGACCGGGGATCTTCAAATGCAACTGCGGATATTGATAGTTACGCAACGAGGCCAGAATCGGTTGGATATAATTCCATTGGCTGAATGAACTTCGGCGACGCTCGTGTGCCCGGCGGACGACATCGGCGTCGAAACCGAAGCTCGCCATCAATAAAAACTTACGACCACCGATTTGTCCGACGTCGACCCGTCGTGTGTGACCTTCGGCGATTAAATCGGCAACAGCTCGACCCGACCGAGGAATCTGCAAATATCGAGCAAGCAGGTTTTCCGTCCCTAATGGCAAGACAGCGATGGGCAGTCCTTCATGACGATTCATGACATCGCCAACCGTGCCGTCCCCCCCAGCCGCGACGATTCCCAGCAAAGAACGCCGCAAATGTGGATTCTGCATTCGCCGGTCGAGGCGATCGCGATGTGAGTATAACCGCGGCGTAATTCCGTGCTCTCGTAGCCGGGCGATGAGGTCCAGCAGCAGATTTCTCCGCGAACTTGTCCCGGAAATCGGGTTGCGCTGAATGGCAACCCACGGTGACGCATTCGACTCAGTTTGGTTTTCTGCAGGTAACACGGCCAAATCCATGAGACGGGTAATCTTGCAAGTTGAAACCTTTGAGGCAATTCGCGGCGACTCTTGCAACGAGTCCCTTTCGTCAGGTGGGTCCATCTGTTTGCGGTGAGGCTCAGTGTCACCCCGCTTCACATAAATTGCCGATATCCCCGCGCGAGCCGCTCCGACAATGTCGTTCTTCCAGTCATCTCCGACCATCACAACCCGATCCGGTGGACAACCAAGCTTAGCAATCAATGCGCGGTAGAACGATGGGCTCGGCTTTCGGTAACCAATCTCGGAGGAAATCAAACGTGGCCCAATCAGACTTAGCGGCGGAATCCCTTCGCAGATGCGATGCAAGCGACTGTCGAAGTTCGAAGCAAGCGCCATGCGGAAACCGGCACGATCCAACGCAGCTAAGGTATCGGCCACATCTTCGAAGCAACACCATGATTCCGGCTGAGCGAAGTGCTCGAATAACTCTTCGAAACACCGCTTGGTGTCATGAAGATCGGAAAAGACCGATGAGACAATTCTTTGCCAATTGCGACGCTCTTGCTGTTCATCGGTCGCGATATCGCATGGGAAAGAATTGTCGTCGCAATCGTCGGCATCGCCATAGATTCGCCGAAACTCCGATCGAAAGCGTTTGCAGACTTCCTCGTAAGAAAGCTGCGACCCATGGCGACGGCCGATTGAAAAATAGGCATCGGCAACAGAGGGATTGGCGTAAATCAATGTGCCGACGACATCGAAGACAATCCACTCGATCGGCCCTTTCTGACCGGAGTTCTCCAAGAGACTTCGTACGCTGGTATTCACATCTTCCCTTACGCGATCGACCAGCGATCGGTTGCGACCGTTACGCGAGTCAGGCCTTTTTCATCAATGGTGACTCCCAGGCCAGGGCCGGTTAACGCAGGCGCCATACCGCGAAATCCAAAGGTCAAATCTTCCTGCGTCAGCCGTTCTTTGACCAGAAAACGATCATAGCTGCCCTCGCAATACCGAATGCCGGCAATCGAAACGGCGAAATGGCGACCGGCCGCCGATAGTATCCCCGTCTCACCGACTTGGCATCCCAGTTGGTATCCCAAACCAGCCTGGTGGGCCAGCGCAGCCAGTCGCAATGTTGAAATGAGTCCACCACATTTCGACAAGCGCAGATTAAACAGATCACATGTTCCACGCTCGATCGCACGATGGGCATCTTCACTGCTGCACAATGATTCGTCGTGAACAATCGGAATTCCTAACCGACGCCTGACATCAGACAGCCCATCGACATCAGCATGAGGAACCGGCTGTTCAATGGCGCTGATGTTAAACCGCTTCAGAGGAGCAACCTTTTCTTCGATGTTCTCGCAGGTCCACGATTCGTTTGCATCGATTCGTATGTCGACTCGTTTTCCCAATCCCATTCGAATTCGTCGTAGTGTGGCAACGTCATCGCGCCCCGCCACACCAACTTTGACTTTGCAGTGGCGAAAGCCCAACAGGCGGTATAGCCACGCCCAATTCAGCTCTTTGATGGGAGACGCCGCAGTAATGGCAGCGCTGTATTGAACTTTTTCGGCCGATTGGCGGATGGCAATCGTTTCTGGAACTAATGAGGTGACCGTAGAGAGTGGCAATTGTTCTGAACGGCAGACCGCATCAAGAATCGCTAACTCCACGGCGCAGCGTACACTGTTCCCGAAACACTCCCGAGAGTTTGGCGGCTGCCCAGATAGTGCGAGTCCACTGCAAAGCTGGATCGCTTCAGGCAATCCGTCGATCGCTCCACCCAATTGCCCCTTAAAGTCCGTCGACTTCAGAAGATTCCAAGCCGATTCGATCGTTTCACCCGTAACATATTCGCGCGGAAGCCCCTCGCCCCACCCAGTCGCGCCGTTCTCCAACCGGCAACAAACGACGATGCTATCGGTGGACGTGCGCGAGTGTGAGGCATGCTGAATCCTCTTCCGCAGCGGTATACGCACGTGATGGGCAATGAGTTCCGTGATTCGCATCGAAAGAGAACCAGCCGTTGTTGATCAGGTGTCGCTTCGGAGCCCGCTTCAGATCTCGCCAAATCTGCTTCTCGACGGTCGGTCCCCGAATCGGCATACCGACGACCGAACCGACGTCATAGGCTTGTTATTCGAGAATTGCAAGGACGTCGGATTCGCTCATAATCAGCAAATCCTCGCCGTCAATGTTGATGTCATTGCCGGCATAGCTGCCAAATAGGACCCGGTCACCATCATGCACTTGTGATTTGATGCGCTGTCCATTACTGAGTTGTTTTCCATCACCGACACTCAAAACACGGCCTTCTGCCGGCTTCTCGCGTGCGGTATCTGGTAAAACGATTCCGCCTTCGGTTGTTTCTGCCGGTTCAATTCGTTTTACGACGATACGATCGCCTAACGGAATGACCTTCATGAATCGCCGTCCCCTGTTTACACATCGCAGTGCTGTCCGACGACATCCAACGACTGGAAGTCGATTTGCAACTCGGTTGATGCAGACGCGTCATCGATCTGTCCGACATGAAGTCAGAAACAACTCACAGAACGACATCATTGAAATGACAAAGTCGTACCGGAGACCGAGCTGCCCGATGGCTTTCGACTCCGGATCACATCGTACTAACGTTGTTACTCGCTCTGTATCGTACGAGCGCGTTTTTTGAAAATATGTAACCGTCCTGCCTCGCGGTTGTAAAGTAATGACTTTGTCAAAACCGCAATTCGCGGGCATAGGAAAGAGCAAATTGCTCTACAGCGTAATACGCTGACATGTGGCCGCGACAATCGCGTTTTGTTCAATGATAGCCGGCTCCCACGAGCCAGTACCGGCCACAAGAAAAGATAAACCGCTCTCGCCCTGCACTGTAACGAACTGAACAAAGATAGGCCATAATCGGCTCGATTTGTTCGCATTTCGTTCAGATCACTCGGATCCCGATTGGAACCGCTGTTGACGTCTCACCGAGCCATTTGCGATCATTCGCGAGACGGCATCCGAGCTTCGATGAACAGGCTTTTCCAATCGCTGGGCCGAGAAATTCACGATAGACCGGACATGGGCCTCGCTGTCGCCACTCCCGCTGATTGGCCGTTGCAACAGACTTTGCTTTGTGACATTTCGGAGTCAATTTCATTTGGCAAGAAAGCTCGCCGGCCGAGGCGATCGCTGTTTTGCAAAATCGAATTGGAGAGGCCATGAGCACAATCGGACCGGGAAATATCGGCGCCGTCAATATCGCTGGCTCTGCAGCCGGAGCGCAGCGAAACGACGCTTCCGCGAACCGTGTGAAAGAAAATGCCGCCGATCGTGATTCGCAGATCGAACTGCAGACCTCCAAGGCCCAAAACAACGAAGATGTCGTCGAGGCCGATCTGACCGCCGACCGCGATGCCGACGGTCGCCAAGATATCGAAGCACAAAGCGAAACGGTCGAGCCCGACGAAGACAACTCTTCGCCGAAATCAGCGCTGCCGAAAAATGTCGACCCACTTGGCGAGCGCGGAGCTCAACTCGATTTGGAAGGCTGATCGGTCATTCGAGTTTGTCGCCAACTATAAGAATGCGGCAAGACCCACGACAACCAGCATGATCGCGCCGACCGCGAGTTTCCCCGTCGTTCCCAGAAGGCGGCCGATCAATGCCGCTTTGGAAACATTAAGAGCTTCAGCCGTCCCTTTGCCTTTCCAAGCCTCGCCCGCGTACGCCCCGACGAACGCACCCAGTGCTCCGCCTCCGATGGCGCCGATCGCCGGACCGGCTAAAGGAACCGGAACTCCCACCGCCGCACCGGCGATGCTCCCCACGATGGCGCCCACAATGGCCAGGACGGTCGCTCGGCGGCTTCCCCCCTGCTTGGCCGCACCTGCTGCGCTGGCAACCAATTCGAGCAATTCACCGGCCACCGCCAAGCCGAATACAATGGCGATGGAATAAGAACCGATCTCGCGCGTGCCCTCGGGGCCGTCCACAAAAACGGCGAACAATATCATCAACGCCACCACGATCCAGTTGCCTGGCAACGCGAAAAAATTTAGGCACCAGGAAATCACGCAGGCGATCACAAGTAGAGTCGCCCAGACATAATAGAGGACTTCGGGTGGCATATTATTCGTTATTCGCCTGCGGAGAGGCTCTCTTGGCGAGATTCTCGGTACATCGAGGAATTTAAGTTAAATTCACGAAGACAGGATTGCTGCTGACGATTCTTCGTATCCCGCAACGAACCCGATTTGAATCTTTGGCAACGTGCCGACGACAGCGGTTTACTTTTTCTTGTGGGCGTTCTGGCTCGTGGGAGCCAGCGATCGTAGTACAAAACGCAATTGTCGCGGCCACAAGTCAGCGTAACACGCTGTAAGAATACGACATTCTCGTTCGCATTTGCCACTACGCGGCACCATGGTAAGCTGTCATGATAGGCACCGTTGGTAATGAGTCCAGCAAGAATCGATTGAACGGAACCGGCGGAATCCCGTGAAGATCTCGATTATTATTCCGACTCTCAACGAGGTGGCTGGAATCGTTCAGGCAATTCATCGGGCACAAGCCTGTAATCCCCATGAAATCATTGTTGTTGACGGCGGCAGCAACGACGGCACGGTCGATTTGGTCAGGAAATGCGACTGCCACTTGCTGCGCACCGAGCGAGGGCGCGCCCTTCAACAAAACGCCGGAGCGCGGCACGCAACGGGGCAGGCTTTGCTTTTTCTTCACGCGGACAGTTGGCTGGCTTCGGACGGCTTAGCACAAGTCGAAAAGGCATTGTCCCAGTCATCAACACGCGTCGGCGTATTTCGGCATCGAATTGAAGCGGACGGATGTCTGTACCGACTTCTGGAAAGTGGGAATGCGATGCGAGTTCGCTGGCTCAAAATGGCTTATGGCGACCAAGGAATCTTCATCACGCGAGAGTTCCTCGAACAAGTCGGCGGTTTCCCCGACGTTCCATTGCTGGAAGACGTGCTGCTCATGCGGCAAGCACGTCGCAGTAGCCGCGTGGCGTTGCTACCGGGACCGCTTTTCATCAGCGCCCGCCGTTGGCAAAAACACGGCGTCATTCGCCAAACAGCTCGCAACTGGGCGCTGTTAACCGCGGAACGACTCGGTGTATCGCCCCGTCGGTTGGCTGCGTATTACGAACCCCACCATGTTCAGGCTCAAGAAGAAACAGCCGCATCGCAATGAATGCGAGACTGGTTCATCCCGAATTCGATGACGCCATAATCGCATTATCGTTGGGAAGGGATTCGGTTCAAACCGCGGGGGCGCCTGTAAAATACTCAGGAGCGCTCCCTTCCTTCCACTTGATGTTGCATCCGATGCTTGGCTTTTGATCTTCGGGAACCGATTCGCCGGCTAACACGGCATCGCAAGCCGCACGCAAATCTGCGCCGGTCACCGGGATTCCACTCTCCGGTCGGCTATCGTCGAATTGTCCTCGGTAGACGAGAGCCTGATTCTGGTCGAACAAAAAGAAGTCGGGCGTACAGGCAGCGTGATAGGCCTTCGCCACTTCCTGCGATTCATCGTACAGATAGGGAAACGGATAGCCGGCAGATTTCGCTTCTTCCACCATCTTTTCCGGACTGTCGTCAGGATGAGTTGAAACATCGTTCGCGCTGATGCCGACGATCACCAGACCCTTCTCCTGATACTCCGTAGCAAACGATGCCAGCGCCTCGCGTAAATGAATGACGAACGGGCAATGGTTGCACATGAAGATGACCAGTAATCCCTTGGCATCGGCAAAGTTGTCCAGGGACACAGTCGTGCCATCGACGTTAGGCAATGAGAAATTCGGAGCCGAAGTTCCCAATGGCAGCATGGTGGAGGCCGTTTTGACCATAATTACTCTCCCTGTTGTTGAATTCTCATGAGCTTTGGCATTCGCCGGCGTTGGGATTGTTCGTCCATTCGCCGTCGCAACTTTCGGTAAGAAACACTGTTCCCAATCGCCAACTCTATCCGACTCGTTGGTGTGGTAGCAAGTTTACAGCGTCTTGCGTCGTTTTTGCGTCCTCGACAGCCGCGGTTTGCCGATTTCTTCATGGCAGCGATGCAAGCCGAATCAGCAAACTGCTCGAGATCAATGCACACACGCGCATTGCACGAAGGAGAAATCGAGTGAGCTAACTCGAGCGGTACTTCGCCAACACGGGCTGAATCATCTCTGGCGGCAGGAATTCCTTAAGCTGCTCTGCCGTATCGTCGGCTCCCATTTCCGCAATCTGTTTGATCAACGTGCTGGAAATGTGTGAGTATTTTTCGCTAGCCATCAGAAACACAGTTTCAATCGTTGGCTCCAAGGCGCGGTTGGCCAGCGTCATGGTAAACTCGGCCTCGATATCTGTTAGCGTGCGCATACCACGCAACATGACCGCGGCACCGCATTGCTTGACATAGTTCACCGCCAGACCCTCGAAGCTGCCGATGTCTACGTTTTTGAGCGGAGCGACAATCTCTCGCAGAATCTTTAACCGTTCCTCGGGAGAAAACAGCGGCTTCTTATCGGGGTTGATACCGATTCCCACCGTCAATCGCTGAAACAGTTTCGCACCACGGCGAATGATATCCCGATGGCCCAGTGTTACAGGATCAAAACTCCCGACATAGACCGCATGTTGTGCGCTAAGTTCAGAGGACATGAACGGCTTTCATTTGAATCGGGAATTGTATCGGAAACGTCGTGCAAAACACGTCGGCTGGAGACTGTCGAATCGATTGACCCAGCTACTCCAACCACTTCGAAATGAATTCTCAATGGCGATCTGGCAGAAAGAACGGTTCTGTCAAAGTGGCAGGCGAACCGCCGCTGAACCGGTTCTTGCACATCGCCTGCCAACCCGGCAGAATCCTTTGCTCCCTTCGGCACGGAAGGATAACGACCGTCGAAATCTGTAAACCTTTTATAACAAATATGTTGCGAACAATATAGAATACATCATCCGATCACAGTCTCTCGAACCAATTTGCGGTACAAGGTTTGCATTTCAAAAGGTCCAACCTCAATGGACAACGAAAAAAGGATCGGCACATGCCTGTCTTTCGATGGGGACAATCATGGGAAGCGTTTCGCGACCTCGAGCGCGAAGTCGATCGCGTTCTGCAAAGTGTGAATCTCACGTTTCCCGGACTGCGTATCGGCCGGCATTACCCGGCCGTCAACCTGTACGAACTTGAGCACGAGTTTCTCTTAACGGCAGAGTTACCAGGCACGCGGGCAGAAGATCTGGAACTGACGATTTCCGGTGGAGTCCTGAATCTGAAGGGCCGGAGATCCGACCACGATGAAATTCCAGACGAACGATTTCGCCGTCGCGAACGTCCACGCGGAACGTGGCAACGCTCGCTGACAATTCCCGAACGCATTCAAGAAGAACTGCTCACGGCAGAATTTACAAACGGTGTTCTAAAAATCCATCTGCCGAAGGCGGAAGATGTCACGCCGCGGCAAATTCCGGTGTCGAATGGCAACTCTTGATTGAACCGAGACCTATAAAAAAGTCCACGACTGTCGATGGCGAATTCGTGGACGACGCGGGAGGAGCCAGAACGTGTCGAACGAATTATCGATCAACAAATCCGACGGCGACGAATCGCAGTTGCCGGATGAGACCCCACAAGCAAAGCGGTTCGTTTTCACGCCACCGATCGACATCTTCGAAACAGACGAAGGGTTGACGCTGCAGGCCGATCTCCCCGGCGTGGCAGCGGAAACGATTGATCTGCAGGTTCAAGACAACAAGCTTACGTTATTTGGGCGAGTGCAACCCAGCGTTCCGGAAGATGCCAAACTGATCCATCAAGAATACGAGGTCGGGGACTTCTTACGGTCGTTCATCCTCAGCGATCAGGTGGACCATGATCGCATCACCGCCAAGATGAACAAAGGTGTCCTCGAGCTGTTCCTCCCTCATGCAGCCAAAACCGAGCCGCGACGAATCCAAGTCGATTCTGACTAGATCTCGGTTCCATCCTCCGTTTGGATTGCTGCTGATCAGCATAGTGATAAACGCCAAGTTGCATCAGGGAGCGTGGAAACGACCCGAATCCGTGAACCGATGCCGCGGATGGCCGTTATACTGTAAAATCCCCGGCATCCTTTGCAGCGATTCATTTCAGGAGAACGATCATGTCTGAACAAACCGACCGGAAGGACAGCCCGATCACGAATTCCGTGGAAAAACTGCGTCAGGAGCTTGATCGCTGGCTGGAAACGGCTTGGACTCAAAGCGAGAAAGCATTGGATGCCATCGGAATACGTGGCTGCGAAGGACAGATTTGTCCCGCAGTCGACGTTGTTGAGTCAGCCAACGATGTCGTCGTCTATGCCGACTTGCCGGGCAATTCCGCGGAGTCGGTCCAACTCGAATTGGCCGGCAATATGCTGACGATTCGTGCGGAGAGGCCGGTGATGTCTCATTCTGAAGACGATGTGTTTCATCGGCGCGAGCGACGGGGCGGACGATTCGAGCGGTCAATACCGCTGCCGGCGCCGATCAATGCCGACGAAATCATTGCAGAAGTGGTCGACGGTTGTTTGAAGGTTCGACTTCCCAAGTCGGAAAAAGCTCGTGCCCGGCAAATCGAGATCCGTTCGTCGAGCCCCCAGACTCATCAAGTCACGCCGACTGCCAGCAGCAACTGAAGAAATCGGAGTCAATCCGCTCCCGCCGCCTGCAGGAGATAAACTTCGACAGCGTCGCCATCTTCCAGGCTTGCGGGCGGTGCCACGATCACCTGATCGCCCTCGTCGAGTCCCGAGAGAACCTCTGCCTCAAAGTCGTTCTCGAGCCCAAGTTCCAAATTTGCAAGTTTGGCCCTGCCGCCGCGTATGGCGAATACTTGCCATTGGCCGGCACTATTGCGAAACATGGCCGATCGTGGAACTCTCAAAGCACTCGACTTTTGCGCGGTGAAGACTCGGACGCGAATTCGATAACCGACACCCAATTCGTGTCCGCTGTTTCGGAGTCTCTCGAGTTCACCCGGCGCGAACGAAATCACAACTAACACCCGTTGCTGCTCGACCCCCAGCGACGACACCTTCGTAAAACCTTGTGGATAAATCCGCTTGACCGAGCCCACGACCGGTTCGGCACCGATGGCAGGTCCGGAAATCTCGACGGTTTGCCCCACACGAATGTCGACGGCATCTTGTGTCAGAACGTCGGCTTCTACTTCCAATTCTTCCAATCGGCCGACTTCCAACAAAACCTCTCCCGCCGGCAGAACTCGTTCGTTCGACACGCGCCGGTCGAGAATCACGCCGTCGACGGGACTGCGCAACTCGACGCGGTTTTTGTCGCGTGTCAGTTTTTCGAGTTGCGACTCGGCTTCGCGGCGTTCTTGTGCCATCACGTCGCGATTTAATGACTTCTTGTCGATGTAATCTTTGATGGATTGCTGCCCGATCTTCATCGCGGAGAGCACGGCCTGTAACGACCGATACATCAGCAGATCCTTTTGATAATCGACGCGACTTTCGATCTGAAATAACTGCGCTTCGTTGCGATCCGATTCGGTGACCACCGAATTCTCGAATAAGGCACTTTTTCGGTGATACTCGCGATCGGCGTATTTGAATCGTTCCTCGCTCGATACCGTTTGCAGCTGCGCGCTTTCCACTGCCAATTCCATCGATCGGAGGAACTCGTCGAATCCGAGAACAGCGTTGTTTTCCAGGCGGTTGTCTTCATTCTCAATGATCATCCGCTTGAGACGTTCGACTCGGGCTTCGCCCTCCATCGCCAAGCTTTCCAGATCGGAAGGATCCATCCGCGCGACAATCTGGCCGGCGGTCACCGAATCCCGCTCTCGCAATTCGATCGGCAAAACGCGACCCGGTAATGGCATCGTGACAAGATACGTTTGTGGCAACCGCGTTCGCGCCCGTTCTTCAACGTATGTCGATACTTCACCCCGGTCGATGGTCATCGCGTCAACCGAAATGCCGCGCTGCATCGAGACAAAAAGCAAGACTCCCACCAGGGCAATGGCGGCTCCGATTCCAACACGTCGCGCCATGGTCGTCATTCCTTCACGTTAAGGGCTTGCAGCCAATCGAGACGATTAATAGCCCGTTGCACGGGGACATGGGCCGCCAGGGTGAATCCAATCCCCAGAAATACGGTGACAAACCAGCTGGCCGTACTAATAACGAACGGCAGCCGAAATAGTTCAAAATTATAAATCCACACAAACAACAAGCAGAGCAAATATCCCAGGGGAAGTCCTAACAGCGTCCCCGTGAAATTAACGCATAGGCTTTCTCGAAGGAATATCACACCGATTTCGCGCGGCGTATAACCCAGGACGCGCAGCGTTGCGATTTCCTGCTGCCTCTCCGACAGCGAAATCAACGAGGAATTCAAAACACTCCCGAAAAAAATCATGCCGGCAAACCCAATCGTCACCGCGATCGAGACCAACATTTGACCAACAAGCGTTTCGACCAACTTGGTTCGCTGCTCGCGAATGGCGCTCACTCCTTCGATATTCGGCGTTCGTTTTAGCTCTCGATAAAACAAGCGAGTCGCCTCGGGATTCGCATCGACCTTAAGCTGCATCATCGAAACCGAGTCGGTTTCTCCGACCAACCGATTGAGAAAATGGAAGTCCGCGTAGGCTGCCATCCCCAAGTAGCTGTCCGCAACTGCTGCGACGTTGACCCGGCGCGGCTCGCGGCGACCGGTCGTGGGAACAATCGTGAGCTGATCACCCGGATGGACTGCCAGAACTTCGGCCAGTTTTCGCGTCAGCAACAATCCCTGCGGGGGAATCCTCATTCGCTTTCCCGAAGTATCCCGCGGTACGGTCAATTGGGCTCCGGTTATCAGACCGGTTACGGCTCCCTGTTTGGAAATGTGCCCGTTATGGAACTTGCATCCGACCACAAACATCGGTTCAACATAGTCGACACCTGGAATATGGCGAGTCTCGTATAGCACACCGAAGTCTGACTCATTTCCCAAGGTCAGGTCGAAATCGCTTTTCAGCAAACTATCGAATTGGAACGACACCAATTCATCCATCGAGTCGCGAAAATAGAAAGTCACCAGCATTAATGCTGCTCCGATCATCGCGGCGAACAGGCCGGCAAACGTACGTGTGCGACTACGGAATACGCTTCGCAGCACCATTTGCCAGCGAAAATCGAGGCGTCTCCAAAACTCTTGGTATTGCTCCAACACAATACGCCCACCGCGTTGGGGTGGCTTGGGACGCATCGCTTCAGCAGGTGCCAATCGAACTACCGACCGAACGCCGCGAAGCGTACCGCCGACTGCGAAAATGATGCTGATCGCCGCACCGAGCAAGATCGCACCGACGTGAGGGCGATTCTCCAATCGCGGGAACTCAAAGTACTGTCGATAGACATCGGTTATCATTCCCGCGAACACGTAGCCCAAGATGCAGCCGAGCACACCGCCAATGACTCCAACCGTTATGCCGATCTTCAAGAAGTGGAAGAAGATTTCTCGGTTACGATAACCCAGCGACTTAAGTGTCCCGACCACAGTGCGCTGCTGTTCGGCCATGCGCATCATCAACACATTCAGAATTAAAGCCGCAACGGCCAAAAACACAGCCGGAAGTACCGTCGTGGTGATTTTGAGCCCTTGGATTTCGTTGTACAAAAACCAGTGGGACGGTTGTCGACTGAGCGGAGTGGTGGTGGAGACACCGAACGGTTCCAATCGAGTTTCAATCTCTTGGAGCACGGCCTCCGGGCGATCACGGGATTCGGCGCTTAGCAAACCCACGATATTGTTGCATGCTCCTTCGAAGTCGAACACTTCTTCGGCAAAACGCTGTTTGACATAAAACACACCATAGTTGTCGGGATCGGGGATAAGCCCACCCGGCGCCAGCAGATAGACGAACTCCGAGCTGATGGCTGTCCCGACGACGTACAACTCTTCTCTGCGGTTGTTCAATACAAGATGGATGTAGTCGCCGGGCTTGATGTGACGCTGCTCTGCGAATTTTTCGTTGACGATTACCTCGCCACGGCGGCGACTTGTGAAATAACCACCACGGCGCAGCACGATGTTGTCGATAATGGGAGCCGGCTCTTCCGGCAGAGACAGGACCATCCCCGAAAGTGGCTTGTAGACATCCTCCAAGTCCACCGTCACCGGGAAGGAAATCCTTGGTCGAAACTCGGTGATTTGTCGAATCTCCGACAATCGATCGAGTTCTGTCAAAGGAATCTTCTTTAACGAAACCGAGAAATCAGCCATTCGGCATTGGGCATAGTAGTCGAGACGCGATTGTTCCAGATTGAAATACAGCGATGCCATCGAAACGAAGCTCGAAATGCCCACCACGATGATTCCGATCACCGCTGCCAATAATCCTTTGGCGGCGAACAATTCGCGGCGTAGTTTCCGGTCGAGCACGCTCACCAGGTAATCTCCTCGGGGCGGACTCGCTCGTGATCGGTCGTAGTGGAAATCGCTGTCCCCGATGCCAACCGCACAACACGCTCAGCCAATTGGGCGATTGCCGAATTGTGGGTAATAATAATCACGGTCTTACCCAAATCGCGATTCAAATGGCTGAGGACGCCAAGGACTTTGCGGCCCGTTTCCAGGTCTAATGCCCCGGTCGGCTCATCGCATAGCAGCAATTGCGGGTTTTTGGCAATGGCCCGGGCGATCGCCACGCGTTGCTGCTCACCACCGGAAAGCTGAGAAGGGAAATGATCGGCCCGATCTGAAAGACCAGCCAGACGCAACGCTTCGTCAACGTCCATAGGATCGTCGCTGATTTCGGTGGACACGATGACGTTTTCGCGGGCGGTCAACGTCGGCACAAGATTGTAGAACTGGAAAACAAAACCGATGTTAAGCCTGCGATACGACGTCAGAGCTCGCTCGTCAAATCGAGAAATATTCGCTCCTTGAAACCAGACTTCACCGGTCGAGGGCGTATCGATTCCGGCAATCAGGTTCAGCAGCGTGCTTTTGCCGGAACCTGAAGGGCCAACCACCACCAGCAACTCGCCCGGCATGATGTCGAGATTGATGTCGTGGAGCACGGGAACCGGAACTTCGCCCGTGTGGTAGGTTTTTCCGACATCGATCAGCCGCAATAGCGGCTCCTGTGCTGCGTCTCGCGGCGTCATAATTCCTGCAGCAGCTCTCTGCTGTTAATTGTGGTCGCCATTTGTTCGAATTACGCTGCAGCACCGGTCTTCGGTGACAACGGGAAACAATAATCCGCTTTACTCGGCATCAGACGGCGGCGGAATCGCACCGGGCGCGGGTACGCCTTTACCCGCTCGGATATACTCGCCACGTTCGCGGGCATATTGTTCCGGTGTCATTGCATCAACTGCCTCGGCCTGCCCGTCTTTGGCAGCAGCAAAGTAACGCTTCAGATACGAGACACACCAACCGCATCCCGTACCAGCTCCGCCACATTCGCTGATCTGACTTGGTCGCTTTGGCTTCCGAATGCGAATGAAGTTGACGATCTTTCGCTTGGAAACATGAAAGCAATAACAGATTGTATCTTCGAGTTCCACAAGTAGGCCTATCCAAGGTCGAATACAGTTTCATTCAGTCGACGTTCAAAATCGATTTCGAATTCATCAGTCCGGCCGTCCGTTAGGACGACGGCGGATCTCGCTTACGAATCCTAATTTCCTCGTTTTCGATATCGTATTGCAAACCGACCTGCTCAACGACCGCACTCAGAATACCGCCAACGGTTGTATTCTGTAATTTGACCGTGACCCGTTTCTTCAGGTCGTCGCGACTCATTTCCGGTTCATCGTACACAAATGGCTTGCCAACCATTTCCTCAAGTTGGAATAGCAGTTCTTCTGCCGGGGTGGGAGAACTCAATTCGAAACTTACGATTTTCTGTCGCAACGCTGTCCGCAGATCAATTCGGGCGAGCTCGAGCGGATCGGGCGGAGTTGCGGCAACCGGTTCGTCGGATCCTACGTCGGTCCCCGATGCGTCGGCCTGAGCCGGCAAAGGTTCGACACGAGGCATTTCGGGAACGGCCGGTTTCGCCGTTTCGACTTCGGCAGAAGGCTCTGCATCCGACTCGACGACCATCGGCGAGGCATCCGTGCTGCCCTGACCCGGTTCCCCCGCTACGGTCGCATCAAGAGGCAAACCGTCTGCCATGGCAACCATGCGGCGGACAATCAACGGATCGGTTTTTTCAGAAAGAAACCTCACGCTGCCATCGGCCATGACCACCCACATCCCATCCGAGTCGCCGGTCCCGAACCCGTCGGGCCCGTTGATGTACGGCTCCTGACGAAAGCTGCGGATCGTTGCTTCACCGGCTGCAGCCCAACTGCCAATATTCTGGGTGACACCCGCAATCATGATCGTGTTCGAAAGCCCGTCCTTGATGTCATCAACGTGTGTTTGTCTTCCAATTCCAAACACGCCGGCCCGAGGGTGACTGGCGGGAAGTCGGGCGGCATCGTCACCCAAACCAGAAACGCCTACAAAGTGTGTCGCCGGATATCCGAACGGGCCCACCAATTGTTTGATTTGTGGGTTCTGAAATTCCGGAATCGCTTGCCTCACGAAGCTGTCGTTCAGTGGATCGTTCCAAGGGCGATCCCAAACGGGCGCGTTTTTCCCCTCGCCCGAAGAATTCGCAACAAGTTCCGCCATCCAACTGAAACGGGATGCAAGAGGGACACCCTCCGCTGCGCCTGGGATGGCCGGAAACCGCTGTTGCTGCTGCTGGAACCCCAAAACTCGATTTCCTAAATCCGCCATCCGATCTTGGAGGACTTGCTCTTCGGAAACGACAACTTCATCGACGTCGTCATCGAGATTCTCAGCTACGCCATTGTCGTGCAATTCATCTTCGACCGCAGCAATTCGCCGCGGCTCGTTCGACGTACGTCCCGACGACCAGACATAGGCCCCGATGGCCAACGCAGCAACCGTTGTGACTGTCCAAGCGATTCCGACGGGATTCGTGAGAATCCTTTTCAACCTCGACTGTTCAACCGGAGTCGGTCGTGTCTTACGCTGACTCCGGGGCACCGACTTTGCTGACGACTCGCTCGCGTTTTGTGCCGATGGCTTCGAGCGGCCCGATTTCGAACCAGGGTTCTTTTTCGACAATCGTTTTTGTCGGCGCTGAGGCGTCTCGGGAAGTTTACCAATGATCTCTCGTTTGTTGTTGATATCGAGAACGATCGGCTCGCCACAATCGGGGCAATCGACTTTTCGACCGCGCAAGGCCCTGTCTTTGATTCTCAGCGGCGCAGAGCAATGGGGGCACGGAAATGCGCTTCCACTCATTTTGACACCGCGAGTTGATCCATTCCTGAAGTTCGAGCGTGTCCGCAATTGATACAGCGACTTTCGAATTGTTGTCGACACAATTCACCAAGCGCCAGCCGCTACAGCAAAACGAGCCGGGGTCTAGCGACTCCTCATCGCTCAATTGAATCCCGAACCTTATTCCAAGGGCTTCCGACTGAGCTTATTGTCGTTCATGCGCCTGAAAAGCTGAACCGTAACCCTCGGTTTTTTTTTGTCCGCTACGGGGCGGGGACTTCGAATGGCTGCAAGTTTTTGCTCTCGGCTGCGGCATCTGTCATCACAGTGACAAGGTCGGCTTTGTCATCAACAACAACAGCCAGATCTTCGTACTGCTGCAGAATTTCGTGTAGGGCATGCATACCCGGCACTGTCCCCAGCTTAAACGACACCGGCATGTTCCGTGTATATCCGGCATTCTCCAACGCGGACAAATCAATTTCGATGCGAACGTTCGTTGACTCTCCGAGGTAGGTGAACGCCTGCATCAATGGCAGTTCCTCAGCAAACTCTGCGAAGATTGGTGTCTGCAAGCGTTCGGCAATCGGTTTTGGACCACGTTGGGGACTTGGCGAACCGGCACCGCCCGAACCTGTATTCACCGATTCGTCCCAGGCTAACCACGACGCCAATGCGAGATTCGCTCCCGCTTGCTGAGGGAGATTGGCAGCGATTTTGACATAGCGATCGCCGGGCTGCGATTGTGCCGCCATCGTGACCACCTTCATCATCGCAGGCAGTCGACCCACCAATCGTCTGCGACCAAACTCTTGTGGATTCATACTTTGAACGGCTTCCAGCAAATTTTCGGGAAGCTGCTCAAGGCGTGCTCGAACGATGGACTGCAATTTCTTTTCCGTCAGCAGATTACGATTTCGCAGATACATCTCGACAAAGAACGATTCATCGAGATGAATGCTCCAGGCGATCGTGTCGATTTCTTCTTCGCGGAACCAGTCCAGGAACGAATCAACGAGCGGATGCAAGTCCTCGGAAAACAGGTTGTCGCGAAAATCCCGCAGCATCTGCGGCTCGAACAGCACAGTAAAATGCCGGGCCGTGTCACTTTGTTGCAAAAGCTCGTCGATTCCATCCGAGGTGATGCCACCGTACGACATGGCATCGACCATCTCCTGGGCGTTGTCACGTGGCCCGATCACATACGTCCGTGAGTCATCGAGAATGAGCATGGCCTGATCGCCGGCCAAATAAATGGGATGTCCGAATTCGGTGAGCAGTTCTCCTCGGAATTCCAACAGCAAGTCCGATCGCTTCGTCTCTTCCGCGAGAGTCACGACCGTCGCAACCTTTGGATCGGTCCCTTTTTGACCGGGGATCAAACAGATCAAGGCTCGCTCGATCTGTTCTGCTGGCCGGCGACAAACTTCCTCAATGGCCGTCGCAGCCCATGTGCCGACAGGCCCCAACGCCTGTAGCAAGTACTTTTGCCTGGCGCCGGCTGTCGGGCTCCAGATATCTGCCGGCCTGAGATGAATAACCGCTCGGGTTCCGGGTGGGACGTACTGCAGAGAAAGATTCGTTCCTGCGGTCGGGCTTTCGGGGAGTGACTGCTCGCTCGCTGCATCATCGGCTGCAGGCACCTCGGCCAGCGGATCGGAAACATCTGGATTGGTAGAGGCTGCCGTTTGGTTGTTGGAGGCAACCGTCGTAGCCGCCGTGTCCGGCTTCGATTTCAACGGCGACCGAGGGTGCGCCACCAGGTAATAGCCAGCCATCGCCGCCACAGCGACAAGCGTACTGGCGATGACAATTTGGTTTCCCTTTTTCTTTTTCCGCAACCGGGCCTGGTACTGACTGGCAACACTCGCGGTCGGCTCGTCGATCGATTCGGGCTGCCGCCGCGCGGGCGATGTGTCTAATTGCGGAAACTCCTCCTGAGGTGGAGCTTCCTGCGGTTTCGCCGGGGGAGGTGGCGGCAAATCCTCGCCCACAAATTCCAAGCCGCTCGATCGTTTGCGCCGTTTTTTTTCCGGAAGTTGAAGCACAAAAGTTTCGCGACAGCGCGGACACCTTGCACGCCGACCGAGCATCGACTTGTCGGGCAGCCGAAGCGCTTTTCCGCAATTCGGGCAAGGGATCATTAATTCAGTCATGAACTCAACCACACAGCCGCAGCAGTCATCGTGAAACTCAACTCGAAGCGCAACAATTGC
Source organism: Planctomycetaceae bacterium (assembly GCA_028284485.1). Classification (GTDB taxonomy): domain Bacteria; phylum Planctomycetota; class Planctomycetia; order Planctomycetales; family Planctomycetaceae; genus JANQRQ01. The sequence continues at coordinate 47,151 of JANQRQ010000290.1, forward strand.
CGAGGGGGACTCGCGCTGACGGGAAAAGTACAAATCCGAGTTTCTCGTCGCTAATACGATCGTAATTCGGCGTCACCGCCATTGCCAAGCCCGATTCGGGTGCAGGAATCCCGTCGAGGCCAGATCGCGGAAGAATTACAATGGCCGTGGGTCTTCATCCGCAAACGGATGCAACGCCCCTAACGCTTTTTCTTTGGGCAATGCGTCAAGTAGCGCCTCGGCCATGCGAAAATCCTCGTACTCGGTGATCTTCAAGTTCATCGGAGAACCACTGACGATCTTCACTGGATGTCCGGTTTGCTCGACAAGTTGCGCTTCATCGGTTGGCTGCAAATCTCCGCGCTTCGCGTAGGCTTCAATCAAAAGTTCGCGTCGAAAGACTTGTGGCGTTTGCGCTGTCCACAATCCCACTCGAGCGACTGTTTCGGAAATCAGGTTGTTCGCGTCGCCACGCTTTAGCGTGCTGGTAACCGGAACTGCAGGGATCGCAGCACCCGTATCGACCGCCGCTTGGAAAATCTGATCGACCCATTTCTTGACCAACAACGGCCTGGCAGCATCATGAACAGCGACGAAATCGACATCTTCTCGAACTTTGTTCAATGCGTTTTCGACGGAATCGGCACGTTCCGCGCCCCCTTCGACAATCTCCAAATTCATAAAGGCCATATTCGGCCGAAACTTCTCCTTGAACCATTCGGCATCGTCGGGTGAAACCACGACCAACATCTGGGTGACGTCGTCACGGTTCACAAAATGCTCAGCCGATCGCAGCCAGACCGCGCGACCTTTCAAATCGACAAATGGCTTTTTTCGGTTCTTCATATTGAACCGGCTGCTCTTTCCCGCGGCCGGTAGAATGACGGCGAATGTGGCCATTAGCTCGACCTTTGCTGATTGATGATTCAACGCAATGTCTGAAATCGAACCGCATCACCGGTAATCGAAAGATGCCGTTCTCGACGCCCCCGATGATATGGGTCGCGTCAGAAGGCGACAACCACATCGGCGCCAATATCAACGCGTAATGGCTAATCCTCATCGAATCCGGCCGGTTGTCGTCGTCCTGAATGATCGTACCGCTGCGACCTCCATTGCAGAACGTTTCGATTTTCGATGTTGCGTATTGGCATCATGATCTGGAGTTTCTGTTGCCCAATTCCAACACAGACGACGCAAATCTCAGAGACTCGCATTTGAAACATTCTTGACAACTCCTTAAGAGAACGTGCCTTACGACGTGCGCGCTTCGATCCGTTTACAGTTTGGCACCCCGTTTGTTCAGAACAGTGAATGAACTGCAGATGAATTCTCTCATCGCAGATCGTCTCTCTTAAAGGAAACGAAATGGCATCCCCTATCGTGTTCGTGATGACTCAGGACTCGGAGTTGACCGGGTTGCTGGGAACCATCCCCGAAGAATCGGCCTTGGTCTTTCACGCCGAAACTTTGCAAGACCTTGTGTCACATGAAACGACTCCGGCAGCGGTTTTGTTTGATGTGCGCAATGTGCGAGGGGGCGGACACCACGAGTGTCGACTCATCGACCAGATTCAGGACGCATTACCCCAAACCGAATGTGTCTTGCTCGCTGATTCCGACTTGCCGGAAACGTTGGAACGCCGCGTCGCCTGCAATGATGTTTCCTGCATTTTCTCGGCGGTCGAGGCCGACAACATCTCGGCGTGGCTCGACAACCGATTCGATAGCCAACCGTCGAAGTCGACGCCAACCGCGACAGCAACCCGTCCAACCGATACTGCCAAAGTCGCAAGCCGCAATTCCATCCTCTGCGGAATTACACGTCAGTTTGAGACCCAAACGGTGCAGCTTCGCAAGATGTTGGACGAACTCGAGGTCGCCGCACAACACGATGTCACAATCCTGCTGATCGGAGAAACAGGTTCGGGAAAAACGTTTCTCTCCCGATTGATTCACGAAGTATCACCCCGCAATGCCGAACCGTTCCTTCCGGTTGCATGCGGAGCACTTCCTTCGGAGTTGATTGAAAGCGAGCTATTCGGACACGTTAAAGGGGCCTTTACCAGCGCACACGCCGACAAGGAAGGAAAATTTGTCGCGGCAGGGCGCGGAACCATTCTCTTAGACGAAATCGACGTGCTCGGTCCCGAACAGCAGGTCAAGTTGCTACGCGTGATCGAAACCGGTGAATTTGAGGCGGTCGGCTCGAATCGTACGCTGACCTCGCAGGCTCGCCTCGTCGTTGCAAGTAATCTCGACTTGCAACCCCTTGTCGAACAGGGTGAGTTTCGTCCGGACCTTTACTATCGTCTGAATATGCTCAAATTCGAAATTCCGCCATTGCGGAATCGAAAACCGGATATCGAAGTGCTGGCCAAAAAATTCATTGAACAATCCGCACAAAAGCACAACGTCAGCGTGACACATATCGATGCGGAACTATTTGAAGCACTATTGCAGTATCCGTGGCCGGGTAACGTTCGCGAATTGGAAAACGTCATGCAGCGTGCGGTCATTTACTGCCAAGACGGTCATTTGCGTGCGGAACATCTGCCGTCACACATTGTGCTTGGCGAGGCGGGACCAACGAACGATCCATCGGTCAAACTGCCGGGTGGAGATGTCGCCAACTCACCGCAGAATCACAATCGACTGGAGCGGCAGGTCGCCGTCACCGAGCGTGATATCATCGAGCAGGCCTTGTTCAAGAACAATTATAGCCGCACGAATACTGCACGCGAATTGGGGATCAGCCGAGTCACGCTGTACAACAAAATGAAGAAGTACGGCATGTCACTCCAGTCGCGAAAAAACTGACATCGACGGGGTCGGGCTGATATCAGTTTCGCACCACAAGGGTGACGGCATCGCGTTCTATCGATCAAGGTTGATCGTCGACCACCTCAGCTTCGTTACCCAGGTTTTCGCGGATGCGGCGGGCCCGGCTTTCGTTTTTGTGATGCAGCGGCAGAATTTGGCTGCGATAAGTCCGCAGCGGCCGAGCTAACGAAGCTTCCAAAGCTCGCTGTCGGGAGGACCACAACTCCTGCGGCAGATCACATTCCGCAGTCAAGGACTGCAAAGTGTCGAACGCCGCATCCATGGCGGCAAGACTGCTTTCGATATCGTTCAGTACAATTCGGGACGACGGCGGGCTATAGGATCGCCGCAAATCCCACCGATTCTGCAACACTTGAAGCAACGCGTTTAAATGATCCCGTCGCTCCACGGCATTGGGGGCGGCATCGGGGTATTCGGCGAGCAAGTGAATCGCATCAGCCACATTTCGAATGGAGCGATCGTACGGGCTGGCGAAGTAGATCGCATGCAATCGGTGCGCAAGTTCGCGGGCCGGTTCGCGCTGTTCAGACCGCGCGAGAAGCGTCGCCACTTCGCAGTGGAGAAAATAACTAATCAACGGATCGTACGGTTTCTCGAAAGCGGTGATGGCCTCAATCGCTGCATCACTGGGATGCTTCATTTTTGCTGCGGCCCCCAATCGTTCGAAATACGCCAGGCGTCTTTTGTCGTCGGGATGCATCCGTCGTCGCAATCCACCGCCGCTGACTTGTTGAATCGTCGACCGCGGCCGCTCCTGGATCTGTTCCTTGACAGCTTTGCGATACATCCAGTATTCGTCCGGATGATCCGCCATCAACCGCTGTTGACCTGCCAATTCCGCAAAGCGCTGCAAGACTTCGTCGGAGACCTGGTCCTGCTGAGCCCAGTCAAGCAATTTTGAAGAAACCGGCCGAAACACCTTGGCAATCTCTTCTTGCTTGGCCGCCCAACGCATCACCTCGACCGGCCATTCGAAAGCCATCTGCGAATTGGCCAAGGTATTTGCGACAACGTCGGCTTCTTGAACGACCTCACTTAAGGAGGAATTATTGTACGCGGACAGCGTCAAAGGAACGGTCCAATCCCAACCGACTTCACCCAAAGCCTTGCGAACGTGCTCAGCCTGCGCACGGTCAATCAGGTTACCTCGCACAAAACCCGCGTCCGAATTTGTCCCCACAAACAGGAGTTCGCCCGGTGCAATCTCGATCGCCATAACGTCGGCGAACGCTGCCTGCATCGTTCTGGCAACCTGGCAAAGAGGCTGGGAGCCGAAGTCAATGAATTGAAATCTTTGACAAAAGAATCCACCCGCCGACAAGCAGCGGGCGGCTCGGCGATAAAACTCAGTCGTGAAATGAGGTCCGGCACAGACCAATGCCGGTTGATTCGGATTCGAAATTATGACGTCATACTTCTGAACATGACCCGCCACCGCCACAACCGGCGAGACCTGCTTGAGTTGAACTCGTTCGTCACTGACAAATTGTTCGCTGTCCCCGCTGTTTAGTTGACGCAACAACGCCAGCGCAGCCGGGTCGTCATCGACGCATGTTGCTTCGAGAATCGGAAATGCCAAGCATGTTCGCAGACTCACTCCTCCACCGGCTCCGAGAAGCAGCAGATTTCGAGGCTGTTCATGTAGCAACAACGGCAGGGCGGCCTGCAGGACTTCTCCCGAGAATTGTGGAAACAACTCTGGGTTTGTACTTAACAGCGACTCTGGGACACCGTTGGCCCGCACCTGAAGCTGGCTACCTCGGTACTTCCAAACCGAATATGTCGCACGATCCCCTTCGACCAATTCGACGAGTCGGCCCTCATCCAGAACTGGCAGCAATTCGCTGTTGACGTTATTGCGGCTGGCCGCGAACACCTGCGAAGAAAATAGTACTTTGGCGGCAAGCTGCGGGACATAACCAGACGAAAGCCAGGGAGCAACGAAGGCCAGGATCACAACTGCGGCCAGGCAGAATCTCGCGAATCGATTGCCCACCGGTTTAGGAACAGACAGCCACCACAAGCCAAGTAGCAGCGTTTGGATCGAGAACAATCCGGCGATAATCACTGAAACGTTGCCGATCGACACGATTAGCTGATGGCCAGTGACGATTCCCACGCAGAACAAAACCGGAATGAGAGCCGCTACGAGCATGTTTTCATTCTGGCTTCGTGCCAGCGGTTCTTCTCGGTTTGAATGCAGCGGATAAGTTATCCGGTTCAAGGCCTCATAGACATTGGGCAGCATCGCCCAAGCCATGGCTAACGGTAGTAGTGCAAGACACAACAGAATGATGCGGTAAGCCATAACCACTGAAACGATCGATATGTTGGCACTGATCCACAGCGATGCCGAAATCAGAGCGGGATACAACACCGCAATACTTGCCGGCCACACAATCAGAATCGTTGCAGCCCCGCAGTAGCGAGCTTTGACCGATTTTCCTTGTCGCCATTGCCGGCCTGACCACAGTAGCCCGAGACCGAAGCCGGCAAACAAAGCAAACCATTCCGATGCAATAACCCAACTGGATACGGGCATGAGTTGATGCAGCATGCGCGCCGTCGCGGCAAACGAGATCCCCACTCCGAGAATCATCAAGCCGAACAAGATCGTCGGAATGGCGCGGCCGACGCCTCCCGCGCCAACCGCATCTTCATTGAGAGAGGTCGAATAAATTGCATCGCTAGGAGTGTCGTTCGGGGCCAATGCAGCCTGCCGCCGAATGCTTCGGACGAATAAGCAGCAACTTATCGCTGCGGCGCAGATCGTTAAGTTCAGCAATCCCAACCATGGCGCCAATACTGTCGACGCGATCAACAAACCGATCGCAATACCGATCGAATACATCGCCCAAGCGTTCGCAGACTGGAAGGCAATGTTGTTTTCCCCGTCGTTTGCGGGCGGCGAGTTTCCCTGCGGCGTGGCCCACACCTTGGCAATCCCCACCGCACACATAACCGTCGGAACGACTGAAAGGGCGGCAATCACAAAAAGAGCGGCCTGCTGTCCTTGATTCCATGTCGCCGTTGCCGAAGTCGTCAACAGAGAATAGATCGCGCCCGTTATCCAGGGCATGACGACCGCCCATGCGGCCAACACGAATTGCAACAATCCCGGTGCGCCGACAACGGCCACGAGCGGATTGACAGTTCGTGATGCGCGACGATTGCCAAGGAACGCGAACCCGATCGCCAAACCCGACAGGCACAACACCGTACCGCTCGCCAGAAATGATGTTCCCCATGCCAACGAATGCTGTTGAAAGGCAATCAACAAATAAATGCCGGAGAGCAAGCCGAGCCCGATCCCCCGTATTGGCTGTGAGAATACGACATCCTTCGCGTGTGCGTAAACAAAGCGCAAAAACCCTTGAGCCATGGCTTCCCTGCCGAAATTCGGGTTGGCGTTACAAACACGGTCCCGCATTCCCTTACTCAGCGGAACCTGGGATGCGACTTGTAATGGATCAGCGGAGATTCCTGCAAGACCATTCTCCACAACCCTAATGCTGTCAGCACTTTGAAATTGTGAATTCGCATTGACCGGCCTCGAATGCACGCATTCAGTCCACGGCGCTTTTGTACAGCAAAGCTTCGACCGATGATGCAGCCCCCGGGACCGGCACGATTTAAAGCGGGACATCTGGCAAGAATGGCGAAATACGCTTATGCTTAGCCCGCGAAATCTGGTCCGCAATGTCAGGGCGATGATGGATCCAGACGCAATTCGACTCGGCGTAGCCGGTTCATTCTGGTCGCAACCGAATAGTCGACCAGTTTCGAATACCTTCGCGCCCTGCAGAAACCTCGATTGTTGGAAGCATTACAAGGAGCCCGAGTTGCTGGCAGGCCAGATTCTCGCACCCCGACAAATCGCCTTGGTCGAAGTCGATGAGCCAGAGTTAGACGAATCGACTGCAGATTCTCTGCAAGAGCCGCAGATACTGTTTCAGCCAGAGTTGGCCTGTTTGTGTGGCTCCGATTTGCCTTTTTTCAACGGTTCTTTAGACCAGTATCCCTGCGATGTCGGCTATTCCCTGCATGAAATGGTGGGATCGGTCCAAGCGACGACCGGGAAGCGATTTCAAGTGGGTGACAAGGTTCTGGCCGTTCCCATCGACCAGCAAGGATTATTCGAACGATATGTTGTCGACGAATCGAGAGCCATCGCTTTGGATGCGCGAGTCCCTGCCGAACACGCACTGCTTGCGCAGCCTCTCGGAACCGTCATCTATGCGTTGAAGAAGCTGCCAAATCTCCTCGACCAAGACGTGGCCGTAGTCGGTCAGGGGCCCATTGGTCAGCTCTTTTGTGCGGCGCTAAAAAACTTAGGGGCGCGCGAAATCATTGCCATCGATTTGAATGAACATCGGCTGGCGAACAGCCCGGCCATGGGTGCAACTCATTCGATTTGTAATGCCGTTGAAGATGCCGTGACAGCCGTGCAACGATTCACGAACGGTCATATGGCCGATATCGTGATCGAGGCCGTCGGCCATCAGGACCAGGCATTGAATCTCTGCGTCGACTTATGTCGGCCTGACGGCCGAATCCTGTATTTCGGTGTACCGCCCACACAACAGATCGACAACGTCCGCTGGCACGATCTGTTCTTCAAAAATCTGACAGTCCACACCAGCGTCAATCCCGATTTCCGTCGAGATTTCCCACTCGCGATGCGGTGGATCGGTGAAGAGCGCATCAACGTCTCGTCGCTGATCACACATCGATTTGGTCTCCATGAAATTCAAACCGCATTCGATACTTTTTGCGATCGTCGTGACGGTGCTCTGAAAGTCCTGGTAGAATTCCCTTCGCATCGAGAATAGAGCGATTTACCTTTTTCTCGTGGGCGTACTTGGCTCGTGAAAGACAGCAACCTTAGAACAATATGCGATTGTCGTGGCCACGAATCGGCGAAATACGCTGTAGCCCGCATCGGCAAATAGGGAGAGGCAAGTGAAACATTTCAATTCTGTAAGCATCGCCGTTGCATTTTGGTTCATGACAACCATGGCCGCCTCGGCTGCCGATCTCGGGACGATCGCAACGGCACGGGGAACGATTACATCGTCGGAACTCAGCCAACATGTTCAGGCGTTAGCGAGCGATGCTTTTGAAGGCCGTGAAGGGGGGACGCGTGGCGGCCGTGCTTCCGGGGCCTATCTGCTCGATGCGATTCGTCGACTCGAATACATTTCTGAGGCGACTCAGGGCGACCTCACCCAGGAATTCGGAAACGGCTACCGCAATATTCTCGTGTTACTGCCGGGAAGCGATCCTGAAGCAAGCAAAGAGGTCATTGTCGTTGGCGGGCACTACGACCATGTCGGGTACGGAACCTGGCAAAATAGTCAGGGACCAATCGGCTACATCCACAATGGTGCCGACGACAATGCCAGCGGCGTGGCGGCGCTTCTCGAAGTTTTGGAAGCATTCGATTCCATGAAGGCCGCTCCACGTCGGACGGTTTTGTTTGCATTCTGGGACGCAGAAGAAAAAGGCTTGCTGGGTTCCAAACATTGGCTGAACTACCCAACGATCTCTGTCGATCGGGTACAATTCACGATCAACAGCGACATGTTGGGCCGACTTCGCAACGAAGAGTTGATTCTAAACGGCGTGCGGACGGCCGCCGGCCTGCGTGAACTCTGCAGCCGACAGAACGCAACAACCGGACTCAACCTGAAGTTTGATTGGGATTTGATTCCCGACAGCGATCACTATCCATTCCTGGAGAGACGCGTCCCGCTCATCATGCTTCATACGGGCAAGCACTACGATTACCACCGGCCCAGCGACGATGCCGACAAAGTCAATATGGAAGGGTTGGAGACGGTCTCGCGATTCTTGTTTCAGCTAGTATTCGAGACCGCTCAACGCCCCGAACTGCCTGCGTTTCGAGCGGCATCCCGTCAGGAAAACGAAGCAGCACGGGAAAACCTTTTGAGGCCGCTGGCCCAGCCAGCCCCGCGTCTCGGTATCTCCTGGGACAGCGAATTGTCAAAACAAGGAATCATTCAAGTCGGAAACGTCGTTACAGGTTCCGCCGCTGACCAGGGAGGAATTCAAACCGGCGACCGGATTCTGTCCATGGGTCGGGTTCCCGCGGAGAAAATCGCCGATTTGAGAACGCTGGTTTTGGTGCTCGAAAATCCTGTGCCAGTCCAGGTGCAACGGGACGGTAATCCTGATCCCATCGATCTGGAACTGAATCTCCCCGGCAACCCGATTCGCGTCGGAGTCTCCTGGCGGACAGACGATGTGGAACCAAACTGCGTCATCCTCAACCGTGTGATCAAAAACTCGCCGGCCGATGTCGGCGGATTGCAGCTGGGCGACCGCATTTATGAAGTCAGTGGAAATGCCGTCACGTCCAGCGAAAAATTCATGTCGCTTATCTCGGATCTTCCGAGTCCGCTACAGTTCGTGGTGGAGCGCAAGGGGCGCATCGACAACGTCGACGTCGATTTGTCAGCAGCAGTCCGTAATGACTGACGGTCGGCGCGTAGCCAAGTAACCTGGCCGACATCGGTAGGCGACCTTATGACCACCGAACCGGGTTCACAATCGACATTGCCAAGAGAATTCCAAACACCACGCCGGCCAAGCTGAGCACGCCCAAAACACGCGAGGCTTTGGCGGGACCTAATCGGTCAACCAGCCATTGTCCTTTGCGCGTGTTTTCGAGAAACCACCGACGAGAGATTCCAACGGTTGCGCACATGATCGCAATCGCCGTTCCCATAAGGATTTGATCGGGCTTCACAACATCTGCGGCGTCTATCGGCAACCGTCGCAAGACACAACGGTTGCCGACCATCGCAACCTCGTCATTCTAAAACGTCTAACGCTGATTCGTGGCCGCGACAATCGCGTTTTGCCGTACGATTGCTGGCTTCCACGAGCCAGATACGCCCACGAAAAAAGGTAATCGCATTATTCCAGGTTCATGGTAACCGTTTTCGCTTCGGTGTAGTTGGCCAGAGCCGCCTCGCCCAATTCACGACCGATGCCGCTCATCTTGAAACCACCAAATGGCGCACCGGCATCGAACACGTCGTAGCAGTTGATCCAGACCGTACCCGCTCGCACGCTGTCGGCAATGCGATGGGCCTTGGCAACGTCTCGTGTCCATACGGCGGCTGCCAACCCATAAAAGGATCGATTGGCTCGATCAATAACTTCCTCGACGCCATTGAATGGCAATATGCTCAAGACCGGCCCGAATATTTCTTCCTGGGCGATGGACATTTCGTCGGTGACGTTATCGAAAATCGTCGGCTCGACGAAATAGCCTTTGTCGCCGAATCGCGATCCGCCGGTCACACAGGAAGCCCCTTCGGCATTCCCTTTTTCGATATACGAAAGAATTTTGTCGAATTGTGCCTGATCGACCTGCGGACCTTGAGATGTTCCGGTGTCAAACGGATCGCCCAGTTTCCGGCCCTTGGCACGGGCAATCACTTTCTCGACAAACTCTTCATGCACCGATTCTTCAACAAACAACCGGCTGCCCGCACAGCAACATTGGCCCTGGTTGAAGAACAAACCAAATTCCGCGCCCGCCACAGCGGCATCGATGTCGGCATCGGCAAAGACGACGTTGGGACTTTTGCCACCCAGCTCGAACGTTAACCGTTTCAGGGTCTGTGCGGCGTCTGCCATGATGATTTGGGCCGTCTTGTGCTCACCCGTAAATGCAATTTTGTCGACATCGGGGTGTTTGACCAACGCCGCCCCGGCGGTTGGTCCATAACCGGGAACGATGTTGATGACCCCCTCAGGGAATCCGGCCTCCATCGCCAGTTCGCCCATCCGCAAGCAGGTTAATGGAGTTTGCTCCGCCGGTTTCATGACGATGGTGCACCCTGCCGCCAGCGCCGGCCCCCACTTCCAGGCGACCATCAGCATGGGGAAGTTCCAGGGAATGATTTGGCCAGCCACTCCCACCGGTTCGCGCTTCGTGTAGCAGAAGTAATTCCCACGGATTGGAATGGTGTCCCCGTGAATCTTGTCCGCCCAACCGGCGTAGTACCGCAGGCAATCGATCACCAGGGGCAAATCAGCCGCCCGCGAATCGTTAATTGGTTTCCCGTTGTCGAGCGTTTCCAAAGCGGCCAGTTCGTCGAAATTCTCTTCGACCAGGTCGGCCAATCGATTCAACAGCCGGCCACGGTCGCGCGCATCCATCGACCGCCATGGCCCCGATTCAAATGCATTTCGGGCGGCTTTAACCGCCAAGGCAATATCTTCAGCATCGCCCTCGGCAACATCGGCAATCTTTTCTTCCGTGGCCGGATTCATCGTGGCAAAGGTTTTCCCGCTGACTGCGTCGCACCATTCGCCACCAATCAGCATCTTCGTTTGACGAACTTTGGGTTTGTCGAATGTCGCGTTTTCGGTAATTGTCGCCATGAATATTCCTCCCATGAAGCAGAGACTGAGCGAAAGCGGCGCTGGAACTGTTTGCGGCGAATTCGTCGCCACCAAATGAATTCGGATTGCAAAGAGACTTAACGAAACGTGAATGTGATTGTACCAAGTCTGTGTTTCCTCGAACAGAAGCCCAAGGTGTGAACTCGCCGGTCGTTTCGTGTGTCTGAAAGAATGTCTATAATCGCAGGCTGCAATTGTCCTTTTATCCATTGGGAGTCACTTATGCCCGCATTGGGGGTCAATATCGATCACGTGGCGACAATCCGTCAGGCACGGCGCACGATTGAACCCGATCCTGTTTGGGCGGCCGCCTTGGCTGAACTTGCCGGCGCGGACGGCATAACGATCCACTTGCGGGAAGACCGTCGGCATATCCAGGATCGCGATTTGCGGGTTCTTAAAGAAACGGTGCAGGTCAAACTGAACCTGGAAATGGCCGCTTCCGACGAGATCACCGACATTGCCCTCGATGTGTTACCGGGTCAAGCCACGCTCGTTCCCGAAAAGCGCGAGGAGGTGACAACCGAGGGTGGACTCGACGTCATCGCGAATAGTGACCGGGTCGCCGCTTGCGTCGAACGTCTGAAGAACGCCGGAATCGAAGTCAGTCTGTTTATCGATCCCGACCCGCAGCAAATCGCCGCCTCTCGAAAAGCCGGCGTGGGAGCTGTCGAATTGCATACCGGGCGATATGCCGATGCGTCGACGTCCGAAGAGCAGGATCACGAGTTTGAAGTCTTGACCGAGGCAGGCCGCACCGCCCGAGAAGAGGGTTTGTTACTGCACATGGGGCATGGATTGACCTACCGCAACGTTTCGCGGGTCGCTGCGATCCCGGGCGTTTGCGAATTCAACATCGGTCACAGCATTGTTTCGCGGGCAGTCCTGGTTGGATTTGAGCAAGCTGTTCGCGAGATGAAAGCCCTCGTCAGCGGCGCACCACCATAACCATTCCTTATTCCCAGACTGCTTAATCGGAACGCCCCCGGCTGCGTTCAGCCTATTCCCAGCTCGAATTCGGACTTTTCTTCTTGCCTGTGCACGACATGCTTGGCACAGTGGATTCTTACGAATTTGGGACAATTCTCGAGCAGCTCGACCGGTGTCACATCTTGATTACCGGACCGTCGGGCGACTCTGGCCACTACGGCCAGCTGGGGGTCACACGTGAAGAAAGTCATTGTGGTTGCGTCTCTCCTTCTTTCCGCATTCATCCCGTCGATTTACGGCGGGGAATTGCCGACAGCCACGCCGGAAGAAGTCGGGTTATCTTCGGAAACGCTGGCAACCATTCGGCCAACGATGCAAAAACTTGTTGACGACCAACAGGTCGCCGGCGTAATTACTATGATCGCCCGTCGCGGCAAAGTCGTGCATTTCGAATCGGTTGGAATGCAAAACATCGACGCCGGAATCCCCATGCAGCCCGACACGATTTGCCGCTTCTATTCCATGACCAAACCGATTGCCAGCACAGCCATCATGATGCTGGCCGAACGTGGGAAACTGGACCTTGACGACCCGGCATCGAAATACGTCCCGCAATTCCGTGGATTGAAAGTTGAGACCGGGAATTCCGATTCCCATGTGGGGCTACAGACCGAAGCGGCGAAGCGTGACATCACAGTTCGCGATTTATTGCGCCATACGGCCGGTCTGACCTACGGGTATTTCGGCGATACAGTTGTCGACCGCATGTACCGCGAAGTTGAGATTTTGGATCGACAGGACTCCCTGCAACAGACGATCGACAAACTGGCAGGGATCCCTTTGCTGTATCAACCGGGAACACGTTGGCATTACAGCGTCTCGGTCGACGTGTTGGGACACATCGTGGAAGTTGTTTCGCAAAAATCGCTGGATCAGTTCTTTCAAGAAGAGATCTTTGCACCGCTCGATATGCACGACACCGGTTTTTACGTTCCGGCTGAGAAGCAACACCGCTTTGCCGCCAACTATGGCCCGAACATTACCGGGGGATTGCGGGTGATTGACGACCCCGAAACGGGCAAGTATCTCGAACCGGTTCCATTACTTTCGGGGGGAGGCGGCTTGGTTTCGACAGCCCGCGATTACATGCGCTTCTGCCAAATGTTCCTGAATAAGGGGGAACTACAAAGCCAACGTGTGCTACAGGAAAACAGCGTCGAAGCGATGACGACCAACCAATTAGACCCGGGACTTTATCCCATCGCCTTATCAGGCGTCGAACGACAAGGCGTCGGCTTTGGATTGGGATTCTCGGTCGTTGTCGAACCGATTCCGTACGCATCGTACGTGCCGATCGGCGAATACGGGTGGGGAGGCGCCGCGAGCACGCATTTCTGGATCTCGCCTGAGGACGACTTGGCTGTCCTTGTGCTTACGCAATTCATGCCGTTTTCACTGCGACTGGAAAATGCAGTCAAGCCGATCGTCTACGACGCGATCATCGATCGGTAACCGATCGCGACTCCCTGGCCGCACAACCGCAGGAGCGCTCTCTGTAACTTGCTCACATACCCGGCGTCTCGGTTACGGAATGTAGAAGACAAAAACTCGACAGGTGACCGCTTGCGGCCTGCCGGGATAGGGATGCACGCGGATCTGTACCTGGTTCTTCTGTGGAACAGCGTCGATGAACGAAATCGGGGGGGGACCTTCAATCGGACCGGTTTCCGGTGAAAACAACGGGACCAATAGCGCCCCTAAAACACGAGAGCCGAAAACGGCCGGTTCATTGTTGCGCGTCAGCAGGAAATCGTAATATCTGTTTCCCAAGTCGAACGACGTGTTGAAAACATCCGTCCGCGACCCACGCGATCCTGCTTGCGAAATCGCCCGCGACAATCGATTCAGTTCCGGCTGGATTTCTTCGCTGATCGCCGTTTCCAGGTCGCGGATTCGTTGATTGGTCGACGCCAACCGCTCGTTGATCGCCGACTGTTGTCGGGAGACCGAGGTTTTGTATTCCTGAAATTCTTCCGTCAGGCTCGTGACAATCGCAACCAGGTTCTCCTTGTCGGTCTCGGCCTTTTCGATGAATGCCGCCTGGTTCCTTTCGAGAGTATCGACCTTGGTCGGATAGTTAGAGTCTTGTAGTTGTTGCTCGAGCCCGGCAATCGATTCCTGAAAGCTACCCACTTCGGTAGCCACTGTTGCTTTCAGAGAATCGACGGTACCCAACATGGCGACAGCCTCGGTGTTGACCTCTTCGATTCGCTCCTCAGATTGATTGAATCTCAAAACCGAAGAGATAAGCACTGCCGAAACAGCCGTCACAGCGACGATCCACCCGAAAAATGATAGCTGCGCCCAGAAACGCGAGCGCTTGGCGTCCTTTAATGGGTCCGGTTCAATGCCATCCAATTGTGAATGAGACGCATCGTTCATTGGCAGTCACCTCTGAATCATTTATCGCCACCCGAGATGGCGCATCGACTCTTCGTATTTGTCCTGGTCACAATCTAAGAGCGCGGCACGTAGGCCGAGGTAGTAATCTTGACGCCGATCAAGGTGTTTCGCATAGAAGGTCACACCCAGCCAAACAGCCAGACACCATGCAACCAAGCCACACCATAAAACATTCATTGTTACCACAGCGATGATTCCGAATATCATCGCCAGGCAGAACAGCACACATAAAATGACAAAACAAATTCGCAACGGACGCTTCTCGTACGACCGCTGGCTGTCAACGTCGGGAATCATTGCGGCCTGCACCTGTTCACATTTTTCAATCCACCGCTTTTTTCGTTGGGACCCTATTCCCGGTGCAGCGCCGATAGTCTTTCCGGCTGTCAAAATCCGGACAAGTTCAAACAGTCCAAACAAAACGGCCGCCGCAATAAATGCGACTGCCGCAATCGGTGAATTGTTAACAGCGAACTCTTTGAAACCGAACTGTTGATGCGGAAAGAACTTCGCCAGGAACGAAGGGATCGCAGCACTCAAACCTGCCAGGGAGATCAACCAAGTCGCGACACGCCGAAACCAATAGTCAGGATGCCGGGCCATCATCACGACGAAGACAACGACGCCGACCAGCAAGATCCATGTCCATTCCCACATCGGGGCGTAGTAAACCAACGCGGTTTGGCCGATCGCGACCAAAGCCGCGCCGATCGAATACCAAACCCAGCGATCGGAGTCCGTGGCAGCGCCCATATCAACGGTCTTCCAGCGGGGGACGGCTGATGGCCAGCAGTTATTGCGGATACAAAGAGGGGACTCTCCGGGATACGTCTCATGATACCGATCGAAGTTCGGCTAAAAAACCGGACATTTGTAATTCTCTGGTCAAATGGTTGCCCCAACTGATGGGGAGCCTACAGCGTTGAATTCCCTTTCGCGGCAACGCAGAATAGTTCTCCCGAAACCAACCGGAAATCGAGGCATTCATGAGCGAAATCGAAGTCGTCTTGCGGACATGGGAGTTCAATCGCGGTCGGACCCTGGCCCTCCTCGATGCCGTCGCCGAACAACCCAATCCGCAAGTTGTGCTTGGTTGGCGCCCAGGGCCGAATCGGGCACACATTGCGTGGCAATTGATGCACGTCGCCATTGCGGAGGAACTCTTCGCAACCGAACGGTTTTCCGGCTCGGCCCCCGAATTCGCCAATCTCGTCCCCCGCTTTCAAGGTGGCAGCACACCCGACGACGACATTCCCTCGGTCGACGAAATCCGCCAAGTCCTCGAGGCCACGCGCGGGCACCTCGTTGACCTGCTATCCGGTTTGAGCGACAGCGACTTGGAAATGGTTCCCGAACCACTGCAAGAACGCGGCTGGGATCTCCGCACCGTTTTGCAGGTACTTTCCTGGCACGAACCACATCACCAAGGGCAAGCACACATCACGCTGAATTTGTACAAGGCGGCTCATGATGGCTGATCCCGACGTGGTCATCAAATACTGCAGCTTGTGCGGGTTTAAGCAGCATGCCGATCCGATCGCAGAATCCATTGAGAAGGAACTGGGCCTTTCAGCCGAGCTGCGCGAAGGGTCTTGGGGGGCGTTTCAGATCGTCCACGGGCAAGACGAGGTCTTCAATCGCTGGAAGACCCGAGGCCTACTCGGACGGTTGGGATTCGGAAAAACACCCACCCCCGAAGAAATTGTGGAACGACTGCGAACGCGATTGGCCGAATCACAAGCATAAGCGGATTGCCGAAAGCCCGATCACAAACTCGACTGGGACGATGCAGCGGTCATTCTGGATCAACGTTGCTACCCTGATCGAAACAGATCATCATCTTCAACGATCTTTAGCGCCACCAAGCTTGTGCTTCGACATTGTGGCTCACTCAAACTCAATCGCCGAACCGACGCGTAGTTTGCGAAACTTCACTACCGTTTTGTGGTTTTGCAGACCGAGATACCCTTCGAGGTTTCGCAACGCAAGCCCGGCATGCTCTTTGTCTGAGGTGTCGACCACCGTTACGCCGTTGTGCACCGTCGTAATGTGATGGCCCAAACAGTTGATCTCTAAGGTGTTCCACTGGCCCGGTGGTTTGCCCACATGCGGCGTCGCGCCCGCGAAATCGTAAACCGAAGCACAATACTGGTACGGCTTCAAGTTGCGATACTGGGCTGCGGAATCGTCCAGCACCTGCACTTCAAACCCAGCCGGCGGTTCGTTGCCGTTATCGCGATGATGATTACCGTTTGCGGGAACGCGGACATACACGCCGCTGTTGCCACCTGATTCGACCTGGTATTCCAATCGCAAATTGAAGTCGTCGTATTGCTCCTCGCTTCGCAGCCAAGGCCCTTTTTCTCCCGTGCAAATCAGCTCTCTATTATCGACCTTCCAACACTCTTCAGCCTTACTACCACCACCGGTCCAACCAGCCAGAGTCTCACCGTCGAACAAACTGCGATGACCGAATTCGGTCACCCGCAGATTGCGCATTAAAAACTGTCCCCCCTTGGGAACTTCGATTTGAATTCCGATGTGCCCGCGCGACAGAGTCAATCCGCCGGATGAATACGCGGGTTTCCCATTCACGACCAACTCGACGGTTTCCCCCACGACGGTAATCTCAAACCGATTCCATTCCCCTTGAGGGTCAACCGCCACAGGATTGACCGCTGTTGGCATTCGGGGAATGGACCCCTCTTGTCCCTGCAGCAAATTGATCTGATACGCCTGCTTTGGGAATGGGCTCCCTTCCGGTTGGGCGCGAATGTAAATGCCGGCATCGTACGCCTCGGCTTGAAGCGCTTTCCATTCCAGCTCGAGACGGAAATCGGTATAGGTGTGATCGGTTCGCAGCCAACCGTTGCCCGATTCCAACAGCAGCAATCCATCGTTGGCGGTAGCCGTACAACCATTCTCGGCCGTCCAACCATCCAACGATTCCCCATCGAACAAGTCGTAGGAATAGCTGTCCCCTTTCGCGTCGGACTTCGCGGATTCGTCGCCTGCGCTCGCCGTATTCACCACGGCAATGACCATTACGGACAGACTCCAGAAAAAACGGCGATCAATGCAGAATGTCATGGTGGAGTTTCTTTCGCGGTGATTGATCAAGTATTCGGCTGCAACAAATCGACGCGATTAGCATTCAACGATCCGGGGTTTCCTCCGCTGCGCTCCGTCCAGCCCCGGCCACCCGCTTTAGAATGCAGGCCGGGACCTGCCCTGGCAAGGGTGTGCCGGATCGATTCCGCAATCTCAGTCGGCAAACCGCGCGAGGAGATTCGCTCGACCAGGATTTAATTCAGTTTAACTGATCGTCGACCACGGGGTCAGGCTGTTGTCGAAGTTCCGACAGGCGACACACCATCACCCTCCTCCGGCAGATCAGAGCTCAAAAGAATCGCCAGCCACTTCGTTTCGTCCGACGTCTCCATGGCAATCTTCGCCGTCATCGTCAGCGGAACGGAAAGAATCATGCCGATTGGGCCGAGCACCCATCCCCAAAAGATCAACGACAGAAAGACTACCAACGTCGAAAGCCCTAAGCCCCGACCCATCATACGCGGTTCAATGAGATTGCCGACGACAATGTTGACCGCCAGAAACCCCAACGCCGCGTACAACGCCGCCAACGGGCCCAGTTGCAGGAACGCCAGCGCAATCGCCGGCACTGCAGCGATGATCGATCCGATGTTCGGTACGAAGTTGAAGCAAAACGCCAACAGACCCCACAAGAGAGGGTAATCGACGCCGATGATCTTCATCAAAATGGCGATCAAGACGCCGGTCCAAATGCTGATCCACGTTTTGATCGCCATGTAATGTCGGATCGATTTTAGTGCCAGATGAATCTTGGCGAGCCGCACTTCAGCCCCCGGTAATCGTTGCATTTTTGCCGGCAATCCTGCTGCTTCCAACAGAATGAAGAACAACGTCAACAGCACCAAAAAGGCATTGCTGAACAACGAGCTCAATCCGGAAAGCAGCAAGCGGAAATAGACCAGGACCCGGCTCGGGTCGAAACTTGTTTGTTGCAGTTGATCTGAAACGTCGATTCCTCGCTCCTTCAGCCAACCTATTGCTTCCTGACGTTGCGCAATCAACTGTAATTGATATTGCGGTAGCTTCTCAACAAAATCGTTCAGGGATGTGCCTGCGACGCCAATCACAAACAAGATCGCGGACGATACGAACGAAATCACGAGTACCAACGCAATCCCCGTGCGGATCCCTTTGGCATTCAACCAGTGAATCGTCGGTGAGCAAATAACGGCAATGAAGGCCGACGTCAACATCGGCACAAGGATGGGGGTCGCATCTCGAATGCCGGCGACGATAATCACAAACGATGCGAAGACAATGAGGATTCGACCGGCTTTACCAAAGCTGTTGTCGTCTGCCATGCGCCAAGCTCCTTCTTGGTCATTACTCCGCCATCGTCGGGAAGGCGGCGGAATTGCCGTGCTGTCCGGGGCGTATGCTACTGGCCTGCGAATCTGGCGGAAAGATCAGCTTGGAATCGGACAGTATCCCTCGGTCGAACGTCAAACCGGGCTTACTAACGATGCATGGAATTTCACCACTGAGGCCTGGAGATCACGGAGTCGCGACAATTCGCGGTTTGCAAATATGTAACCTCTCCCGCTGGGAGAGGTCGGCCGCAAGCCGGGTGAGGGCATTTCGCAACACTGTCACCCACTGGCAAAACCAGCGACACGCAGATGTACCACAAAAATCGAACAACCCCGCTACCGATCGGCAAGGACTGTTCGATCATTCGCATCCAAATCAATGCAGCTCTACTTCGGCGAGTCGGTTTTCTTTTTTTTGGCAGAGGCCCTTTTGCGATTCGCCTTTTTGTTTGCGTTCGACTGCTCTTTCTTCGGCGGCTCGACGTAGTCGGGAGCAGCCGCCTTGGCTTTCGCCTCTTCTTCAGCCGACAATTCGGGATTCGGAGTCGCGTCCGCTTCGACGCTTCCCTGAATCCACTCAACGGCCGCCACGACCGATTCTAGAAACGCAGGGTTAGTCCAGGTTTCGGCATTGTGGCCGAGATTGTTGTAATACAGTTTCCCGTCACCCCATTCTTTGACCCAGGCGACCGGCACGTGATAGGGCCGCTTCGGTTCGCATTGCGTCATGTCGAGGCTCATCAACACGCGCACTTTCTCAGGCTGCCAATTCCGGTACTGATAGATTTCGTCCTTGATCACGAGCTGTTTGCCAAACGGCTTCATCGTCGGATGATCGGGATCGTGTACGGTAATCGTCACCGTGGTTTTGGAATTCCAGGGATGGCCGTTGAAGGTTCCGCCGACAAAATCCCAATACCAACGAAACTCTTCGTTCAATTTCGGGTCGTTCGTGCGGAACGTGTCGCTGGCGGAATGAAATCCGATGTAGCCATGCCCTTTTTGCTTCATCCATTCGTTGATGAAGTAGTCGCGGTCCTCATCGGCGATCGGCAAAGCACCGCTGCTTTGCGTGTAGAACATAACGATGTCGTACCGCTGCAGGTTTTCTTTGGTGAAGTCTGCCTCAGAATTCTGCGTACAGTCGACCTCAAAGAGACCGGTCTTCTGTCCGAGCTGTGTCATGGCGACTTCGGCAACGGCCAGTTCTCCCTCTTTCCGTTTCACGGGTCCATGTTCAAACCCGCGACTCTCGGTCAGCATGAGTACCCGAGACTTCTCTGGCGCGTCATCGGCTGCGACTGATCCAGCGACAGCAGAAATTGTGAGAAAGATCGTACTCATCAAAAGAAGATAGTGCCGCATGACCAGTTACTCCTGAACTTTGGGGGTATTGATGAAACCTAGTTTCGAATACCTTGAGATAACTCCATCATACGCCGAGTGAATGGCGTTACAAGCAGCAGTCGATTTTCGCAACGAATTCCCTATGCGACTAGCAGTTTCCGAAGAACTCTTTATTCTCACGGCCTTCGGCGGCCTTTACGATATTTGGAACCACCGCTCGTCGGAGGGACTCAATACTCACTGTGAACTGCAATTGAATGTGACTTTCCGCTGCGATAGTCTGCAATGGGAGGCATCGAATAACTTGCTATGGTCGGCAAACAGGCGATGAGCAATAAGAACGCCTGCAGCGACGAATCGCGCTGCACGAACACGGCCTTTTCAGTTCCAGAACAAGCGGATGATGGAATCGACCCACCCCAAACATGCCCGCCGGCAGTCGGCACAGAGGCCCGGATACGTGGCTTCGCTGTTGATTATCGCTACGGCGCTGGTCACCGCCGGCATTGTTGTAGCGACGTTGCCGCTGTCGCACAAAGCGCTAGCGGGCGACGCTGCCACATCGCCAGATCAAACCGATACCGGCGACCAATACTTCCACCAAACGATGGCTCCGCTATTGAAGCGGTTCTGCACCGATTGCCACGGTTCTGACACGCAAGAGGCAAGCATCCGGATCGACACGCTCGATCCATCGCTGAGTCGGAATCATGATATCGCGATCTGGCAGGACGTGTTGAATATGCTCAATGCGGGCAAGATGCCGCCCGCAGATGCGGAACAACCCAGCGACGCAGAGCGAGTCCTGGTGATCGACTGGTTGACATCGCGCCTTCAGCAGGCTGCCGAAGCAAAGCGCCTCTCGCGAAGTTCTTCCCGGATCCGGCGCATGACCGTGGACGAATACAACTTCACAATGCAAAGCCTGTTCAATGTCAACGCACAGTTTGCCGAGACGTTGCCGCCCGATCCCATTTCCCACGAGGGATTTCAAAACGACTCAGCGTTGCTCGATATTTCCGCGTTGCAGATGGAATACTATTTGGAAATCGCGCGCACGGCCGTCTCGCGATATGTCCGTTTTTCTCCGATTAAGGACGAGCCGTTACTTTATCACATTGAACTCGAAGACCTGTTTTACACCGTTAAGGACCGCTACGAAACCTGCACACGCGCGCCACTTCCTTTGGATCAGCAGGAGTTCGCCGAACGCCGTCGGCAAAACAACGAAGCTGGTCCAAGTTACACATTCGCCCTCAGTCCGATTCCACCGGGCGATTTGCCGGTAGAAGGGGCGCTGCGGCCGTCCCAACCGAAGCTGCATCAGCAGTTTCTTCCGGTGAAGGTTTTCTACCCGGTTGGAGAAATGATCGTGCGTATCAAGGCGGCCGCCACTCCCGGCCGCGACGGCTCCATCCCCCGCATGCGAGTCGAATGTGGGATGGCGTATGGCGACGGCGATGGCTTTGATGCCCATAAACTGGGAGAGGTCGACGTCACCGCCCCGAAGGACCAACCGGTCGTCTACGAATTCCGCATCCGCATGGAAGATGCTCCTAAACCGCGAAACCCCGAAAGTGTCGACAGCTTGTTCGACATGCTGCAGATCTTTATCTCCAACGTCTCGCGGAATTCACGCGCCATTTACGATGTCGGACCAGGGACGTACGACCATCCCAACTCGCCCGCCAGTCAAAACAAGCCCGAAACGTTGGCCGCCACGATGCGAGATCGGGAAAAGGTGCAATCGATATTGGCGAAAATGGAGGACGACGGACTGAATCTGCTGCATCTTGATTCCGTCGAAATCGAAATCACTCCGTATGCCAGTGCCGGTGCAACGCCAACTTGGTTGGTCAACAATTCGGCCGGGGATCGTCCCGAACAGCAAACGGCTGTCGCTCGCAACTTTCTACGGCGATTCATGGAGCAGGCGTATCGGCGGCCGGTTGCCGACGAGGAATTCACCCAAAAGGTGACACTGTTCGAGCAGTTCTTGTCAACGACAAACTCCTTTGAGAATAGCCTGCGAGAGACTCTCGTTTCCGTCTTGGTGTCGCCACACTTCCTGTTTTTGGAATCGACTTTTTCCGGGAATACAAAAAACTCGAAAGCTGGTCCCACGCCGTATCAATTGGCATCTCGGCTCTCCTATTTGCTGTGGAGAACGATGCCGGACGAACAGCTTTTGAAGCTGGCGGCGACGGGACAACTGACCGACATCGGTGTATTGAACAACGAAGCTTCACGCATGTTGGACGATTCGCGCTCGGATCGGTTCCTCGAGAGTTTCTGTCACCAGTGGTTACGATTGGACCGATTTCCGCACGTCGCCGTCAGCCCGGAATATTTTCCCAAATATGACGACGATCTCGGTGAACTCACGCTCAAAGAACCGGTCGCTTTTTTCACCGAGGTTTTTCGCGCGGGAGCACCGGCAACCGACTTGATTGATTCGAACTATGCAATGCTCAATGCTCGCTTGGCGCAACACTATGGTCTACCAGTTATCGCCGGCGACGATTTGCGAAAGGTCGAACTGCCGGAAGACAGCATTCGCGGCGGAGTGTTGACCCAGGCGGCGTTATTGACCATGAACTCCGATGGTGTGGACTCTCATCCGATCCGGCGCGGCGTTTGGATCCTGGAACGAATGCTAAACGATCCTCCTCCGCCACCACCCCCAAACGTTCCCGATATCGATGAAGAAGACCCTGACTTTCGCGGGCTATCTCTCAAGGAGCGAATCGAGAAACATCGAGAGCCGGGCAGTTGCCGCAATTGCCACGAAAAGATCGACCCGTGGGGAATCGCTTTGGAAAATTTCGGGGCCACCGGACGATATCGCCCTCAGGTCAAATTGCTTGAGGAGGGACGCGAATCGCGTCGAAGCGTCGACTCAAACGTCCATCTCCCAGACGGCCTGCCGATTTCGGGAGTACGCGACCTAAGAAAACATCTTCTGCAGCAAAAACGGGAACAATGCATGCAGGCCATTGCCTACTTCATGCTCACATACGCATTGGGACGTCCGGTCGATATCGGGGATCGCCGAGATCTCGAAAAAATCAATGTCCGTTTCGCCGATTCCGGGTATGATTTACGGGAACTGCTTCTGGCAATCGTCGAAAGTGATGCGTTTCTGCACTGATGTAAGAGAGAATGCGGTTTCGATTGATTGCGTATCGTATTTGCCCGGATTTTAATCAGCATCGACCTCGATACCCGCAGCGCGATATTGGTACTCACGATGCAGCGCACAAACCGTCGTATATTTCTCAATTCGTTGGGAGCGACACTGATCCTGCCGACGCTTCCATCGGCCACTCGACGGATGGCGGGAAGCCGGGTATTGGGAAGCGAGCCGTCTCGAGATTCCGTCGAGAACGATAAAAACTCGGTTCGCCGATTTTGCTGCATCTACTTTCCGAACGGAGTCAGCCTGCCTCCGAAAGATCATCCGGCCCATGAAGATTGGCATTGGTTTCCCCACGAGACCGGCTCCGACTATCGGCTGACAAAAGTGCTGGAATCATTGGCACCGTTTCGATCGGAGTTGACGATTCTTTCGGGGCTGTCGCATCCCGCGACGCGCAGTATGGTAGGACACGCCACCGGCGATACGTTCCTGACGGGCGCCGACCAGTCGAAGAACTACGTCAACAGCGTGTCGTTGGATCAGGTACTCGCATCGGTCGTTGGTGGACAAACTCGGTTTCCGTCTCTCACGCTTTCCAGTGATGGCGGCGTCGGGACACCGGGGCGTGCCAAGACGATGTCGTTTACTTTCTCTGGAAAGCCGATCCCGAGTTTGTCGAATCCACGACAGATCTTTAATCGCATGTTCGGAGTTTCGGAACGCAGCCTGGAAGAACAACGCCAGGCATTTGGTCAAGACCGCAGTATTCTCGACAGTGTGTTGTCGGAAGCGCGGACGTTAAAGAACCATTTGGCTGGCTCGGATCAAAAACGGCTCGACGAATACATGACGTCGGTCCGCGAGATTGAACGTCGCCTGGCCCGTGCCGATCATTGGCTCGATGTGCAAAAGCCACTCGTCGACGAGAACCATTTCGACCTCGATGTGACGCCAGCAGAGGGTGGCGAGGACTACATCCGCGTGATTCTCGATCTGATGTATATGGCTATGCTGACTGATTCGACACGGTCCATCACGTATCAAATCACCAGCGAAGATGCCAAAGGGATCGGAGACCGGTTCCCCAATACCATCGGATTGAAAGGCCACCACAACCTCAGCCATGGTGCCGGGAACAAGAACGGCTACGAGGACTGGGCCAAGTACGACCAGTTCCTCACCAACCAACTCGCCTATTTCCTACAGCGTCTGCAGGCCGATGAGGATCCCGAAGGCGATGGTACGCTTCTCGATAACACGATGGTGTATTACGGGTGCGGAACGAGCCGCACGCATCAAGCGGTCAATTACCCGCTCATTTTGGCGGGCGCACGAAATATGGGCCTCAAACATGGTCAGCACCGCCGGTTTGAGGAGTCGACGATCCCCATTTCGAACCTCTACGTCGCGATGCTACAGCAACTCGGTGTCCCAGTCGATCAATTTGCCGACAGCACTGGCTCGCTCGACGAGATTCTGGCCTGAACGGAGGCGGAAACCTGCCGAATTCGCCTTTTCTGGCGGTATTTCCAGGCGGATTGTGGCAACCGGCAAGATCGATTTGATGCCCGCGAACGTAAGAATTCGGCGGAGAGAACTCTGGTTTCCCCCCTGCCAGCCTGTTTAGAATAAAAAGAATAGGTAAATCACCCTGGATAGCGAGGGCGCAGCCCGTCTTCTCTCCGGGGAATGAGTCATGCATTGCTGAGCCGCCTCTGACACGAAAGGGCGCCATGCGGGGGATTATCACCATACTGACATTGTCGGTCGCGACGGCTGGTGTCGTCGCTCCTGCGTCCGCGCAATCTCTGCAACGCGGTCGAGTTCTTCCCACGGCGAGCGAATTGGCACGCTTTGGTTTAGAGCGGGCTTGGTGGGCTCAGGCCACGATCGATCCAACTCGGTCAACGGTTCGGCATATGAGCCTCGATGAAGAGAACCTCTACGTGCAATCCACGCAGGGTATCGTCACAGCATTCGACAATGAAACTGGTTCGCGGCTCTGGGCGAGCCAACTCGGGCGTTCCCACGACCCAAGTTTTCCCATTGTTACCAACACCACGCGTGCTTTGGTCGTCACTGGGCTTACAGTTTACTGCTTGGACAAGTTTTCCGGCGAATTGGTTTGGAAACTCAATGTCCCCAAGCAGCCATCAACCCGCCCCTCGATAGATGACGAGCAATTGTATATCGGTACTCTCGACGGCAGCATGTTTGCATTCGACTTGGAGCGAATTCAAGAACTCTACAACGAGAATCGCTTGCCGCAATGGTCCAACAACGCGATCAATTGGCGATTCAAAACGGCCCGCGAGATTACCACGCCGGCCGTGACCGGTGGCCGAGTTCGATCGTCGAGAATTCCCGGTTCGCCCTCAAGTGGAAACGTCGCCCCACCCGAGGCATTTAGTCGGGTTGTCAATTTCGCCAGCCGCGATGGTTCGCTCTACGCCGTCACGACAATTCAACGCGATCTCTCCTGGCAATTCGAAACGGATCGACCGATTTCGGCCCCACTCGGCCATTCCGACGGATTGCTGTTCCTGGCATCGGAAGATGCCAGTCTGTATTGCATCAATAGTCAGAATGGTCGGGCGTTGTGGCGATATGTCTTCGGATTCCCCATTCGCACGGCTCCGCGCGTCGTCGGAGACGACGTTTATGTCGTGCCGTTGCGAGGAGGTTTGTACTGCCTATCGAAAAATTCGGGCGTCCTCAAATACCCCTGGCGACCGGAACTCAATGAGTTCTTGGCTTCGACCTTGGAGTACACTTTTGCAGCTGACGACCTCGGCAACGTCGCAATTCTTTCTCGTGAAAACGGGGGGATCCTGGGGTTCCTTCCGATGCGCGACTTCTCGGTCCATTTGAACAACGATCGCACCGATCGATTGTATATGTCGACGCCAAGTGGACTGGTTGTCTGTATTCGTCGGCTGGGGCAGGAGTTCCCGATTTATCACAAGTACCCCGAACGACTGCCGATTCTTCCAGAATTGGCTCCGGAAGACACGCCTCCGGATCCCGAGCCCGATCCGACAGCCATCAATTAAGGCGCGACGGGACTAAGGTTCATAGCTCAGTGGGAGTTGGTCGCGCCTCGCGCAGTGTAAGCCGTCCGCTAACGCTCAGAGTCGTGCTCTCGACGTACACGGGAAAATTGACCGCAAATCAGCTTCGCTGACAGGCGTCGCGCGCTCTATCGAATACGACGGTGTCGCACTCGACGACTGTTTGACGCCCGCTGACAAGTCCAGTACCATCGCTTGCCTCCGCTGCAATACTGCAGGGCATTCCGTACCCGTTGCGATACGGTTTCAACCAGTTTGCGATCGCTGCCCATAACGTCAAGCCGCAGCGAAACACTCCGTCGCCCGTCCTCCTTCTCAAACGAAGGTATGGGCCTCGAGGCTCACCGACTATTCGGGCACACTTGTTTACGGGATTAGGAAATTCATGAGTCAGCCATCGGTTCGTCGAGCGTTGGTCAGTGTCAGCAATAAATCGGGCTTGGAAACTTTCGTCGCCGAGTTGGTCCAGCTCGATTTTGAAATCGTTTCGACAGGCGGCACCAGGCGGTTCTTGGAAGACCATCAATTCCCGGTCGTCGACATCTCCGAGTACACCCGTTTTCCCGAGATGATGGACGGCCGCGTCAAGACCCTGCATCCCAAGGTGCACGGAGCCATTTTAGGACGCCCCGACTTGGAGTCCGATGCCCAAGCGATGGCTGATCACGAAATCGTCCCCTTTGAGCTTGTCGTTTGTAACCTCTACCCGTTTGAGGAAACGATCGCCAAACCAAATGTCAGCATCGCCGATGCCATCGAACAAATCGACATCGGTGGCCCCAGCATGGTTCGCTCGGCTGCAAAGAATCATGCCTATGTGGGAATCGTGACAAGCCCCAGCCAATATTCGCAGGTCATCGAGGAACTCAAGGGCGGCCGGCTCAGTGACAATTTTCGTCGTGAACTTGCCGCACACGCCTTCCAATTAACCGCGACTTACGATCGAGCCATCGCCGATTATTTTGTCGAAATTACTTCGGCCGACGGCGAGACGAATCAAGCCTTTCCGGAATCCCTGTCACTCAGTTTCGACCGTCAGGCAATTTTGCGCTACGGCGAGAATCCGCACCAGCCGGCAGCCTTTTATACCGAACCGAATCCACACGGCTCCACATTGGCCTCGGCCGTTCAGATTCACGGAAAGGAACTGTCTTTTAATAACCTGCTCGATCTCGATGCGGCTTTGGGCATCGCCCGCGAGTTTTCGGCTCCGGCTGCCGTCGTCATTAAGCACAGCAATCCCTGTGGTTGTGCGATCGCAGAAACATTGGATGAGGCATTCGAAAAGGCACACGCGGGCGACCCGGTCAGCGCCTTTGGTTCAATCATCGGTTTCAATCGCCAAGTGGATGCCGCCACAGCCGAAAAGCTGTGCCTTCCCAATCGCTTTGTCGAGGCAATTATCGCCCCCGGGTTTGAATCTGACGCCGTCGAAATCATCACCACAAAGCCAACTTGGAAAAACAGCGTACGCCTGATGGAGTGCCCTGGCATGAAGGAATCGGGAGATAGCGGACTGGATCTGCGGCGGATTTCCGGTGGGCTTCTGGTTCAAAATCGCGACGATCTGGTTCAAGATCCCAGCGAATGGAAGGTGGCAAGCAAACGGCAACCAACCGACGCGGAACGCAGCGATCTCCAATTCGCCTGGCAGGTTTGCAAGCACGTCAAATCCAACGCCATAGTCCTGGCAACCGACGGCGCAATTACCGGCGTCGGGGCCGGGCAAATGAGCCGGCTCGATTCTTCGTACTTGGCCGCTTACAAGGCAGGCGAGCGAAGCCGCGGCTGCGTGCTGGCGTCGGATGCGTTTTTCCCATTTCGGGATGGTATCGACGAAGCTGCGAAAGCCGGTGTTACCGCAGTCATTCAACCGGGGGGTTCACGCCGGGACGAGGAAGTCATTGAAGCGTGTGATGAGCACAACATCGCGCTATTGTTGACAGGGCACCGGCACTTCCGCCATTAAGCCATTGAATCGGCAGAAGCCTGCGAGACCGGTCTTGTCACCCACCTAACGGACGACGAGTGCGTGACACCAATTCGCATGGTCCTGAATGTCGCCGAATTCGCCAAAGTCGACAATCAATGTCAGACGGTCGACACCAGTGATGTCCAACGGCCCTAACCTTTGCGCGTCCGCACGACCGGTCACCGAGCCCAATGTCGCCAAAGGCCGGCCATCCCCTTCGACAGCAAACGTTGCATTTCCCATTCCTTGAGCCGCATCATCGATTCCAACAATCGCATGGAATAGCCGATAGTCGCCTCGCAGTTGGTACGTCACTCGACAGCGGCTGTGCATCCCCAACCCTTTGACGAAGGAGTTCCCTCGCAAAGTCAGGGGCTTGCCGGCCACGCTGCGGTCACGTTCCAACTTCCAGTCTCCCGAAAGATACGGAGTAAACTCGTAATCCTCGTTTTCCAAATCGGACAGAAATGTGGCGTCGCCGCCGATCAGCGTCAGCGACCTGATGACCGACAGCGGAACATTCATTTTCGCACCGAAAACTGCCTGGAAGCTTAGCCCGGCCTCTCCGTCCGTCGCGTAGTCGCGGATGTGAAGCACCGAACCGTCGGTCAATGTCATAATTGCGTAGCGCCCTTCAACCGCGGGGAAACTCACAAGTTCCGGATTGAAAAGCACCGTCGCGATCTGATCAACAGGAATGCTCAACGCACCTGCCGGCGTTTCGATCGAAAGCTGGCGATCTTTCCATTGGATGATTTCACCGCTCAGTCGATCGGAATTCTCCAACACAACCACGTCGGATCGCTGATTTTCGCTGCGGCCCAATGGCTCGCGCCCGCTCTGCGAACGATCAGTTGCGGTGTCGTCAAGAAAAACTGCAGCCACCGTTTCCAACGGAATCGAGAGAGGGCTCCTATCGTCCAACGATTCCCACTGCGCGGCGACGAGCACCTCATTAATTGATTGCGGTCTCGCATAAAGCCGATCGCCGTTCGCGAGATAGGTCACCACACGCCCGGACGACTGACGCACTGAATGGTCTTCGAATTCGAGAAAGTAAATCTCTTGTATCGGAGTCGGCTTCGTTGCCGCTCCCTGAAGAACGGCCCTGTTGGAGTCTAGTGACTGTAGTTGCCCCGTAACTTGCCGGCCGTCGACATGGTGAATCGTTACTCTATCGTTCGCGAGGACGCGACCGCATCCGCCATGGCACACGAGCGCTGCCGCGATGATCAACCATGTCTTCTCGATAATCAGTTTCCGATATCGGTAATGCATCAAACCAAAATGGCAAATAAAAAATCCACCATTCACCTATGCGGGATTCGAAACAATGCTTAACGGCACGGCCATCTGGTGGCTTGCGACTATCTCTGAAAAATCGGCAAGTAGTTGTTCGGCATCTGCAAGATGAGGGTCGCCATCGCCGTGGCGTATTCATTGCAAATCGCCCGATCGAGCCAACTCCCCTCACCGAGTTGTGTTTCCAACAGTTCGTCGCGGATCGCAGGATACCACTGAATCCAATACCGGCCGCCGGCATGCCACATCACTTGTGCCGCGTAATAGTGGCCGTAGTAATAGCGGCTATCCTGTCGAGGTCGTTGCCCTTGGGGAATGTACCGCTCGATGTATCGGAGCGCGCGGTCGATTTCGTCGCCTTCGTAAATGCCCGCGCTATTTAGCGCAACGACGGCCGCCGCCGATCGAGGAAATAGACTCGGCGCATTCTTGTTCAATTGGTATCGAAAGCCCCCATCGCGGTTTTGGCAGTCTCGAATGTACTGGGTACAGCGGTCGACACTATCTTTGGGAACGTAAATTCCCGCATTTCGGGCGGCACGCAACGCCATAATCTGGCAGACGGTCACCGAAACATCTGCGTCGGCCGGATGAGGTTCGTAGCGCCATCCCCCTTCTTTATTCTGACTGTTGATGATTACCTTGACCGCCAGTTCCAACTTGCGGCGCATCTCGTCTCGGGCAACCATCCCGTAGGCTTCAGCAAGAAATAGCGTCGCAAATCCATGCCCGTACATCGGACCATGGGATTCGCTTTCGGGAACATTGATGAACCCATTCGGGCCGGACGACTCCAAGATGAAATCGATTGCTCGCGATACGACGGACCCGTACCGACCTCGGGCCGGCGTGTAGCCTGCCGACATAAAGCTCATGCCGCATAAAGACGTAATGGCAACATTTCGCAGATAACCGGAGCCGGATCCGAAAGACCCATCTTGATGTTGTCGGTTCGCTAACCATTCCAGTCCGCGATCAATGGCCCGTTGTGTGACGGGTGTGATAAACCGCTTTCCACTGGTTTCCACGCGTGAAGGATCTTGTGCCACCAGCGGTTGACCACCGACGAAGCTTGCAGCAATTGCCTTAAGAACGCGGCGGCGGGTCCAGTGTGATGCATGCATCAGCCGACTCCCCGATCGCTGATGCGAAAAATACCGGCGCAACCGCTAATCCGGACGAACAGTCTGCGAGTAGCGCGCACCAAGTGGGGAATACGGTTCCACAGGACGCCTGATCGGAAGAAACTGAAGCTGCTCGAGATAGACATCGGCAGATCGGCGCGGCTCGGTTCGTTGCCGATGGAATCCACGCGGCCGATGGTCAATATCCGGGCCAAGATTGCTGTCCGCGAATGGGTCGTGATACTCGTAAAGCTTGCGTTCCACATCGGGATGATGCTTCGGAATGACTGTGGGCAACTCTGTTTCCTGCGGCGAAAGGCACCCGTTGAGATGCAGCGATCCGCACAAGACGATTGCTGACGCGATCCATCGCATCCACAAAACTCCGAGATTGAAATCGGGCAAATCCGCCCACGACCAATGCGCCAACCCTGGCTGATTCGCCCATTATACCGGGAGCCGAAGTCACCGGATAGAGCGGTTCGTCGTCCACGTCAGGACTCGCTGAACGCGTTGCCGATTTGGCGGCGTCCATCATGGAATCGAGCGGCTCTCAAATCGCCGGTTGCGGATGTGTAAGCGGCCAAAAACGGCCCGTGGCAGGCCTATTTTGTCTTCTTCTGCATCAACCGTTCAATTTGTATCTCGAACGGGTGCCCCCGTTTATCGTTGCTTCGCCGTCGCGAACGTTCCAACAAGGCGATATTTGCGGAAACCAGGATCAACGTCACTATCGCTGCCACGGCAGTGAGGAATAAGTACATCTCCAGACTCTTCCCAAACTGTGAATGCGACTTATTTTAACATATGATAGGGGGAGTACCGATCCATGATCTTAAGCCGAGGCGTTTTCGAACGAATGCCGTTCGGCTGAAAAAAAAGGGCCTTAATTTGGTCATTGCGACGGTCGACGCAGCGATTGGGCCGCGACCGAGTTGGAATTGACGTCATTCAGCGATCCGACTGGCCTGGTTTCCTGTGGACGAGTCGCCTGTTCCATCGGTCGCTTACAACTTTGTTGTTATCCGCGGTTGGTGCGATCCGAAGACAGAAGCACCGGGAATTGTTCTCGAGAATCCGATCGTTACCCCTGTGATTCTGGTGAAGAACCTTGATAGATTCAACTGGTTTCCGGTGATTGAAACAAATTTGCCGATTCCGTTGCCCCTTGGATGCGAATTGATGGCGAGTCAAGTAATATCAATTCGCCACCCCGTTTGCTAACGTCGCCCATTGAAATTCGGAGAGACGCCCCAATGAAGAAACTCGTGTTATTCTCATTTGCTGTGCTCTGCCTGACGTCCCTCATTTCGACGCTGAATGCGGACAACGAATCCGACGAGAAATCGGAAATGCTGTTGCGCCACGTCGTGATGTTCAAATTCAAAGATTCTGCCTCGAAAGCAGACATTCAAAAAGTGGTCGACTCGTTCATCGCACTGCCGAGTAAGATCGACGCGATTCACGATTTTGAATGGGGCACCGACGTCAGTGTGGAAAACAAGACCAAAGGATTTACCCATTGCTTTGTCGTTACGTTTCGAAACGAGAAGGGGCGTGAGGTCTACCTCCCGCATCCTGCACATGGCGAATTCGTCAAGGGCCTCCTTCCCATTTTGGATGATGTCTTGGTCGTCGACTATTGGACAGAAATGTAACAACTGCCGAATCTTCGTCGCTTCCTTTTTGCGATCGTTTGGGAGTCAGATTGGTAACGGGTTTTCCCCAGTGATCGGCGTATCAGACGATTTGCCGCCCGGTGTTGTTATAAAGTTCGATCGTTGTTCTTCGTGATTGGTTAATGGAAAAATGCCTTCACCCCGAGTTTGCGTGCTTCGCGCGCCCGGCACAAACTGCGATGTCGAAACGGCATTCGCGTTTGACACCTGCGGAGCTGAGTCGGAACGGCTGCACTTGTTTCGACTGCTGGAGCAGCCCGATCTGCTGAATCGTTTTCAAGTCCTGTGTCTTCCCGGCGGATTCAGCTATGGCGACGACATTGGTGCCGGTGTGATATTCTCGTCGCAACTACGCAGCCGCCTGTCCGAAAGCCTCCATGAGTTCCTTCAGGGTGATCGGCTGGTTCTTGGAATCTGCAATGGATTTCAAGTGTTGTTGAAGTCCGGCATTCTTCCGGGAGGGGCGGAGACCTGGCCGCCGGCTGCGGATGCGGAAAGATCGGTCACCCTGACTTGGAATGACAACGGTCGGTACACGGCGCGTTGGGTCAATCTTGTTGTGGAATCGCAACGAAACGTTTTTCTCAACGGAATTCGTCAACTGGAATTGCCGATCGCGCACGCTGAGGGGCGTTTGGTTGTCAGCGATGACGACATCATCGATTCGTGGGCTGACCACAATCAAGTTGCAATGCGATACGGAATTCGAACGAACGGCGAGAATGCGACCGAGAGAAGCGAGGCTCCGCAGTATTTCCCCCTGAATCCCAACGGATCGGTCGCTGACATTGCTGGGTTAAGCGACCCCTCGGGGCGTGTGCTGGGATTAATGCCGCACCCGGAGCGATTCATTCACGCCACTCAGCATCCGCAATGGACGCGACTCGGTCTAAAAGGCCACGGTGCGGGCTTGCAAATCTTCCGAAACGCGGTGGACTACTTCAAATAATTCCCGCCCCAAACGACGAATCGTCTCCGTCACCATTTCGGCTCGCCGCGGCAGGTGCCGTCTCCCGACTCTCGGCCGCTATATTCGCACGGTGGTGCGGGCCGGACGGACTTTCGGCCGCCGGCTCGATCCGGTGAGCGGTATCGCCATCGCCGTTGACGTACGTGACACGCGGCGATTCGACCTCTTCCGATTCGTGTAGGGCTGCGAAGCGATCTTCGTCGTAGTCATCATAACGACACGAATAGCCTGGCTCCTGCGCTCGAACGAGTTCTTCTTCGTACGCTTCCAGGACTTTTCGCTGAATCAATTCGCGGCAGTCGGAGTTAATCGGGTGGGCAATATCGGCGTACAGCTTAGCGCGACCGTCCGTATCTTTCGAAGCACGCTCTTCCTGCAAACGAGCACCGCATTGATTGCAGAACAGCGATCGCAAGTGATTCTTCATTTTGCACTGCGGACAGCGATCGGTCAATTTGCGGCTCGGCATCGCAACAAAGGAACCTTTGGATCCCTGAATGATTTTCAGATCGCGAATGACGAAGGCGGAATCAAAAGTGATGGAACAGAATCCCTGAAGTCGATCATGGGGGTCATCCATGAGCTTGATTCGTACTTCTGTAATTTCCACGGTCGTCCTCCTTAAGCTCGCAGATTCGCTGTTATGGTCGACTCTCCGCTGCAAAAACGCGTCCGATGTTTAGTGACCTAATGCGCGCTGCAACATGTTGCGCCTGTTTTCGGCTGGTACATACACCAAAGTACGAAGTTCCACTGCCAGTCATCATATGTGCCAGTACCGGTAGTTTCGAAAATGTCTTACGAAGTTGTTTCACCTCGGAATTCAATTGTTCCGCTGGAGGTTGCAGGGAGTTGCGAAACACGCGGACTGCCTGATCAAGACGACCGTTCTCTAATGCATCGACCAGCCGTGCTGCACGTACGGGGTGCTCTGCCGGTTGGCAATGCCGAAAAACGTCGGCCGTCGAAAGTCCGGTTTTCGGACGGGCAATCACAAAATGCATGCGAAGGGGCAAACGAAAAGGTTCAACCAGTTCGCCCCGCCCCCGGCAGACTGCCGGAGACGACTTGAGAAAAAAGGCAACGTCGCTTCCCAGTCGCTCCGCGAATCCTTGCAATTGGCTGGCGCCAAGTTCCAGATCCCAAAGTCGATTAAGGGCAACGAGCGTCGCGGCTGCATCGCTTGAACCTCCTGCTAAGCCCGCAGCAACGGGTATCCGCTTCAGAAGATTGATTCGGACACCGCGTTTGATTCCAGCGGAATCACGAATCAAATTCGCCGCTTGCACGACGAGATTAGCTCGCCCACTTGGAATTTCAGCGGTCCCACCTGCATGACTCCGTGGACCCGTCCCGGCCCCGAAGCAACACAGTTTGACTTCCTTAGAACTGTCCTCCGTGAATGCCAATCTGTCGTGCAACCCGACGGGCACCATCACTGTTTCCAGTTCGTGGAATCCGTCAGACCGCTTCCCTAGAACCTCCAAAAACAGATTGAGCTTTGCAGGAGCGTCGACGACCAGAAATCGGCCGGTCTGCCGAAACAACATCTGGTACTACGTCCCGTCAAACTGCTCAACCCGATTTAACGCAGAAGCAATACTGGGAACTGGCTAATCAAGCTCGAGCGGAAACTCCATTTTCGAGATTTTGCGAATGCAACGAATCCAGTATCAGATAGATACATTAAGCTAGGCTGATACTAATGCGATCGCCTCATTCCGTCAAGGCGAATCAGGCAGGGCCTCAAATGCGGGCGAGGTTGTAGGCCGGATCGAGGACCAGAGCGACGATGATCCGGCACTGTTTCACCGAGACCAACTGTGCCGGAACGGCGCTGCGCTTGGTCCGACCTACGACTTTGGAAAGAGCGCGACGCCTACTGCGTTCCGCACAGCTCCATCGCGTCTTTTCTTGTCCCACCGGCTTACGGATTCACAGTCGTCACCTCGGCACTTTCGATCTTCAGTCCGCTTCCTTCGTGGATCGCCGAGATCTGAAACGTCAAATGGCCGGGCAAAGTGGTCAGAATGCGAATCTCGATATTCATCTCAGCAGCTGGGTCAAGCCGGTCGATCGGCGGAAGTTGGATGAGGCCATCCTCGGCAGCAATGGCGATATCGCGCCGATTCTCACCTTCCAGAAAGACGACTTCGGCA
Organism: Planctomycetaceae bacterium; assembly: GCA_028284485.1. Lineage (GTDB taxonomy): Bacteria > Planctomycetota > Planctomycetia > Planctomycetales > Planctomycetaceae > JANQRQ01. The sequence continues at coordinate 82,993 of JANQRQ010000290.1, forward strand.
ACCGTACCACCTTGGGGAACGGGAATCTCCAACTGGATTTGTTGTAGCGGCTGACTGCCTCGGTTGAACAAGCGCACTGCGTAGGCCGCCTCGGCACCGACTTTAACGGGGTCCATCTCGTCGGCGATATTCAGTTCCAGCCCATTCGCGGCCGGACCGATCTTCAAACAAACGTCCCGCCGATCATTGATACCGTCGGCTCCTTCGGCAACAACACTCAAGCAGGCAAGTTCCGCCACGTTCAGACATTCAAATTCGACCTGAAGTTGAATCCCCTCGCCCGACTGAACGCGATCGAATGTCCAGCTTAGCATCCCGTCGGATTCAATGACGCCGTCCGACGCTTCGCGCGGTTTCAATGCCGGATCGAATGCAACGGTGATCTGCACGTCCTGCCAGTCTTGTTGGGAACGGTTCGCGAATTCGACGGTGTATTCCGCGCGGCTACCTACCATCCGTTCGGGAGGCCCGACGATATCTAAGTCGAATTGGCGAGCCACGTATTCGACGCAAACCGATTTCCAGACCGCCTCCTGCCCATCTGTCAATAATCGAAATCGACAACAATGATTGCCAACTTCATCGCAATCGAGCGACATGGCGATGCGCTTTTGCTCACCCGATGACAGAACTCCCAGAGTTTGCGTCGCCTGCTTGGCTTCGCGACCCGAGAAAACGAATGCGTCGTCGAACTCCGCCTCGATCACAAGATCACCCGCGTCCTGTTCACTGTTGTTTTCGATCGTCAACTCGAATGTTGTCGAACTCCCGACTTGAACCCGTTCGGGCACATCAACCTGAAGCCGAAGCTTTGATGGGTCCGTGCGCTGTGGCACGACGATTGTCGGCCCTTGCGGAGAAGCGCTCTGAGTACCCGTATCGTCGTCGGCGAGGTCAGTCGTGTTCGGGGCGTTGTCCGGCGACGTTTCGATCGACGGAGACGATTCGGGAGTTGATGTGACCGCTTCATCCAGGTCAGACCCGGGCGTGACAGCATTCGGGGCGACTCGCAGTGACTGCCGCTGCGGCGACAAATACGGCGGGTCATCAAGGCGCATCGGACCTCCGGCCATTTGCATGGGGGCCATGCAACCGGTCACACAACCCAGAAGGACCAGGGGAAGAAATCTGTTCCACAATTTGAGATGACAAGAATTCATCGTCGGCCTCAGTGCAATCGAACCGCTAAAGCGTTTTTAGAAAACTTGTAACCGTCCTGCCTCGCGGTCACACGGTATTTGCCGTGTCAAAACCGAACTTCGCGGGCATAGGAAAGAGCAACTTGCTCTAGCGAAGCCAAAACTAATCGACCACGCAACTATCTCCCTAACGTAACGACACAAAAGTGTATCACGCCGTTTCCAATCCGAACGCGACATTCTGGAAGAAAGCATTATGGGAACAATGGGCATCGGACTTGCTTCAACATGGTCGTAATAGATCTCGCGATTTCGTAGTCGGCGAGCCGATTGCGAGCTGCGGACGACTGCAAAGCGACAAATGAACGAGGCAAGGAAAGGAATTTCAATTCGAACGATTCTGACAATTGCTCACGGGGCGATAGCACGGTAAGAATTCATCGGCGCATGGCTTCATCCGCTATTTTCGAATTGATCGAATATGTCCTTCGTGACTGAGCACTTTTGCGGGCGCGGTCGTCCGCGAGGCGGAAGAAATCGCAATCAGAGTGCCCCGACTGGGCCGGATGGCACCGCGAGCCTATACTCATTCAATCGAGAAACGTGATCTCCTACGACATTCAATAGGAACGTCTACCATGCCGAAAGCTGTTTGGAACGGGGTCGTCATTGCCGAAAGCAATGACACGAAAGTCATCGAAGGGAACCATTACTTTCCGCCCGAATCGATTCACCGGGAGTTCTTTCAGGAGAGTGAGACGCATTCTGTCTGTCCCTGGAAGGGGACGGCCAGTTATTACAACATCGCTGTCGACGGCGATGTCAATTCCGACGCCGCCTGGTACTACCCAAGTACTAAACCTGAAGCAGCCGAGTTTGAAGGGTACGTCGCGTTTTGGAAGGGCGTCCAGGTCGAGTAGCGGGGCGCGGCCTGAACGCAAACGCCTCGGCCTCTCACGCGCGTTCCGGCGGAGTGCGCGGATTGGCGATGACGACGATATAAGATGACAATCCAGGCAGAGCCTGCAGGTCAGTCCGTTTCCAGGCGGGAGCCTGGGAATGGGCGAACGAAAACAAAACGTACATCACTACTGCATAAGAAAGGTCCGGCAACATGGCTAAACAGGAAAGCCCGCTGACGAATCTCTTCGTCGAATTTGCCTGCGACCGATTGGAGGATTGCCGGCAGCAAATCGAACGGTGTATCGGCCTGTTAACTGTCGACCAAGTCTGGCATCGCCCAAACTCGGTCTCGAATGCCATCGGCAATCTCGTGATTCACCTCAATGGTAACGTGCGGCAATGGATTTTGTCCGGCATCGCCGGCGAACCGGACCACAGAAACCGCCCTACCGAGTTCGCCCAGCGCGACACGATTCCCTCTGAAGAGATCATCGGCGAGCTAAACAAAACGGTCGAGAACGCGCGACAGACGATTGCCTCGCTTTCCGAACAACGTCTCAGCGAATCGGCAGACGTTCAAGGTCGTACCACAACCGTGCTGGGCATTGTATTTCATGTCGTGGAGCACTTTTCCCTGCACACCGGCCAAATCGTTTATGCCACCAAGATCATCCTCGACAAGGATCTCAGCTTGTACGATCCGCACGGTAACCGCATCGATCCAACCAGCTCCAGCGCACCGTAAGGCGACGGGAAACAACGATTTCTTCAACGGTTCGCCGAAGATTCTTAGGGGGCGTGCTTGCACGCACCTTAAATTTGCGATTTTGTAATGCCAGTCTCGTTGTGTGTGCCAGCACACACGACCGATCAAGCCCCTAACTTACGTTTCGCGTTACCACAGACAAGAATTCGCGACTGCTTACAGCGCCTGGTGAAGACGCGACAGAAAGATCCTTCGCGGGCGCTTTTTGAAGTTGCACGTTTGCAGCATTCTTAGATCATAGAGTTGCGAATGAGGGCGAATTCTGGAATAACCCCTCGATTTCCAAACCGACCGGCTGTTGACACAACACATTTCGTAGCGGTGGCTTCCAGCCACCGGGAATTGTGAATTCGGATCGGCGGCTGGAAGCCGCCGCTACGGTAAAACGGGCCGGGGTCGAGGTATCACATTTGAACGATCGTTGATTTAACTCCTCCCTCACTGACATGTCGGGTTACCAGGTTCGAAACGGCGCAACTTCTAAATTGGCGCCTCAGGCTTCATTCATCTGGTTTAGCGCGAATACCACTGGCACAGTCTGCTGATGTCATCGAGCTGCGCCAAATTGCGGACACGCCGGCGAAACCCAAACCAACCGAAAATCGGCGAGTACCCATGGTGATGGTCGGCAATCGTCATCGCCTGCACAATATCGTCGTCGATCAGCTCACCGCGGTCGGCTGTCGCCGCTAGCCAACGGGCGATCCACAGAATCGCCGGGTAAATCAGCGCCAAACTTTGAAATCCTTCGACCGTCGGCACGTTGTAATAAGCCGGCCCGCAAAAATGCATCCCCTGAATCTTCACCCGGAAATAGCGAGTAAAGATTTCATCGGTCCGTTCGGGAAGAGTACCAAAGGGCAGTTCCAATTGTGAAAACTCGACGTCTCCGAAGATGCCCTGTAGCTTCGGAATTGTGCCAGTTCCACGTGTGAATCGTGTCGCCGCACGAAACAACTCCCATCGTCGCCGTAACCCTTGTTCGAGGTCGGTCGAGGTATCTTTGCGCGCATATTGTGCCGCGAGCATCCGAAATTGCATTTGGCCGATTCGACTCGGCGGCTCAACATCCGTTGGAAGTTCGGCATAGTCGGATTCGGCAGACTGACGTATGATTTCCAGAAACTCGTCGAGTCGTTCGCCCCGAATACGATCGAACCGTGACTGACGGACCAAGTCGATCCAACATAACGCACGCAGTAGTTTCAGTAAGACTGGCGTCCCCTTCGGTGCCATCGTTTGATCCAATGCCTGCACAACGCGCAGCGTATCGGGCCAATCAAGCTGAGTTCCCGGCATGAGTTTTGGCGGCGGAATTTGATCCGCCCGCTCGGGAACGAGAGCCGCCTGTAGTTTTTTGAACTCTCGACGCTGATCGTCCAGGGATCGTCCCAGATTATTGACAACCGAAGGACAACTATATCGCAAACTAACGGTCACCTGTTTGCCAGCAGGATGCAACGCATATGGATAAACGCGACAGGCCAATGGCTTGGCGGACTCGCCGAATTTCGCATGAATTCGGCACAACCCTTCTTCGTTTAGAAAAACGCAAGCCCCATCCGGCTGATGAGCCAATCGGTACTGCTTGTTCCAAGGCACACGCGACGTCGGGACAAACAGCGGTTGATCCGCTGGGATTTCTCCCGACTCGGGCCAGTTTTGCTTTTCGATTCGGTCGCGTTCTTTTGGTGTGACGGCAATGGCGTGCTGACGGCAACATCCACTGCAGTTATGGCAACTCCAGTTTTGAATCGTGGGCAGCTTGAGAGGAAGGGCGGCCATACGGAATTAGAACTGACTTCATTAACAGAATAGCAGCAGGACTAGCGAAACAGTTTCCAGGACTAGCGAAACAGTTTCATCGTACTGCGCGCCGTTGGGGATTCGAAGGGACTGGAAGTCGCTGAGACAAAATCAAGGTGAGAAGAAATCGCGACTGACGCAGTCGGCAAAAACATTCTGGTGCCGAAGCACAAGTTTTGAAGTTGGGCATTTGCAATTATTTCGAACAGAAGCAGCCTTTGTTGCCGCCAATTCCGGAACGGAAGCTTGGTTTCTCATTGCATAAAACGTTCACTAAACCCGTTCCCTCGCTGACGCGTCGGGTTACCAAGGTCAAAAATACACAACTTCAAGAATCGCCAGCCAACCGCTCAATCAGATTCCGACCCGGGATCTTTGCGATGATGTTGCCCCAAAGACTTGGCGCGCGAGACCGCTCCCCGTCCGAAACGATCCTTGATTTCGTCGGAGACGGCATCGACTCGGCCCATTTTTTCTCGGGCGTCGTCGTCGAACAGTCCCTTTTGCACCCATCCATGCGTTACGATTCCCGTGACGCCGATTCCGAGTAATCGGACCGACAATCGCCGGTTCGGAAGACGATTCCGCAGCATTTCACGTCCGGCCCGCCAGATTTCGTCGGTCAGATTGGTCGGCTCGTTTAGTTTTTGGGCACGCGTAATCGTTGTGAAATCGCCATACCGTAGTTTGAGTTGCACAGTGTTGCCCCGCAATTCGTGCCGTCGCAAGCGGCGCGCAACCTGTTCGGTCAACTCCATGAGCCAGCTTTCCAGCACCACAATCTCTTCGATATCGACAGCAAAGGTCGTTTCATGAGAAATCGATTTGGCAACATGATCGGGGACAACGCTGCGCTCGTCGATTCCACGGGCCAGTCGCCACAAATGCCGACCATGCGAACCGAAATGGTCCGTTAGTACTGACTCGTCGAGTTGGCGGAGTTGACCAACCGTTGCAATTCCGAGTCGCTCGAAAACACGCTGTGCCGACTTTCCGACACCCCACAGCCGTGAAACGGGAAGCGGATCGAGAAAACCCTGCACGCCACTTTTTTCGACAACGACAAATCCATCCGGTTTCTCGAGGTCGCTGGCAAGCTTGGCCAGAAACTTGTTCGGTGCCACGCCGACCGAAGCCACAAGGCCGGTCTCATCCATGATGGTCGACTTCACCTGCCGGCCGATGTCCGTCACCGGTCCAAACAACTGCGTACAGCCGGTCACGTCGAGGAACGCCTCATCGAGCGACAGCGGTTCGACGAGCGGTGTGAATCGATGAAACACTTCCCGGATTTGTCGCGAAATCGTTGCGTACCGCTCCATGCGCGGACGAATAAAAACTGCCTGCGGACACAAGCGCCGGGCGGTGATAGCGGGCATCGCGCTATGCACACCAAACTGGCGGGCCACGTAGTTCGCAGCCGCCACAACGCCACGCCCTTCAGCAGATCCACCAACGACGATCGGTCGACCCACCAATTCCGGCCGGTCCCGCTCCTCGACGGATGCGTAATAAGCGTCCATGTCGACATGCAAGATCATAATGGCACGCTTCCGCCGGAACTTGACTTGTTACTGCTTACTGCGAAGAACGCCAATAGGGCAGCCGGCCTGGTGACGAAGTCTTCACGCTCCACAAGGTCCCGCCCGCGGTGATGTAAAGCGTTTTGAGGTCGGCACCACCGAACGTGCAGTTCGTCACCTCGTCAACCGGAATCGGAATGAAGTCGATTAACTCGCCGTCACTGTCCAGGATGTAGACTCCCCCTTTGTACAAACCGGCCGTTTCAAACGGGGGATTCGGTTTGTTCAACCCACCTGCGACAAACAAACGGCCCGCTGCATCCATCACCATACCGTCCGGCCCGCGACCGTCTTCCCAATCGAACATCAGCTTTTGGCTATCAATGTTGACGGTACCATCGTCGGAAAGGTCGAACCGCCACAACTTGCGTGCCCCGCCTTCGGTATTGTTATTGTTGTCAGCGACGTACAGATACTTGTCGTCGGGCGTGACCAGTACGCCGTTGGGCCGATCGACTTCGTGCGCAATGATTCGTGTCACCTTGCCCGGCGCATCGATGCGGTACACCCCTTCAACCAGTTTGCCTTCGGCTCGAACTTCCATACTGTCGCGATCGCCGTACCTTGGATCGCTGAAGTAAATTCGACCGCGCGAATCAATTGTCAGGTCGTTGGGGGTGTTGTAGGCCTGTCCTGCGTACGTGTCGGTCAAAACGGTAACCGTTCCATCTTTTTCGGTGCGCGTCACACGGCGGTTCGCCGCCTCGCAGGTAACGAGCCGGCCTTTAGCATCGAACATCAATCCATTCGATCCACCCGACGGTTTGCGGAAGATCTCCGATTTGCCGTCCGGATGAAACTTCGTGATGGCATTACCGCCGCTGAAATAGAGATGTCCGTCGGGGCTCCAGGCCGGACCTTCCCCGGCTCCTTCGACTTCTTCCTGCTTGAGCACGGCCCCTTCCGCCAACGGGCTGTCGGCGTATGTTTCGGATATCAGTTGTCCACTGAGGATAGCGGCAAAAAGACAAACGATAGATATCGGCTGCATCATGAGTGATTCTTTCCGGTAACGAACTCTGCTAGTCACTTCGATATCTGAGTTGACGGTTCTTTGCGCATCATAAACGCGATTTTGCAAACTCACTCACAATTCTTATGGTTAAGACCATCGCCGGAAACGGAAGTAGCAACGTCGCCCAAACGAATAGCACTTCCCGTAGTGACGACGAACCATGCCTTCGAATCTTTGCAATCGTCGTGGCAAATCCGAACACCACCAGGACGACTGCGACGGCAACGAATCCCGCGATCACAACAAAAATCGCCAACGAAATGGCAGCCGCGTAGTCTCCATACATCCGCCCTGTGGAGAATAGTGTGTGCAGACTAAACAATAACGTCGCCACGAGACAACATGCGCAATTCCATGCAACAAGGGACTTGACTCGACCATGTGCCACGTCGCTACTGGCTCTCAAACCGTGCATTCTGCTGCGATCGCTATTCCAATTCTTGAATCGCCTCGTAGTACCGCACGTCCTGCAGCATGCCGTACATCACGACGTTGATGGCGATTTTGACGGCATCTTCGGGATCGTAACCGGCGCACGCGACCGACGACTGACGTTCCAAGGCGCAACTGATGTCATACTTGCTGTAGATAACTGCGTACCGGCCGTCGATCTTGATACCTTCTAAAAACGGCTCCCCAATACGTACGGCATCGACCGGGCCGGCCGCTCCTCCGTCGCCACGTCCTCCTCGCCGCCGAACTTTCTTGATGTCGAACCCGACATCAGCGCTGAACAACTCATGGTCGATCGGAATCCGTTCGAATTTCAAATCGGGGTACATCTGGCCGATCAGATTCCGAAAACTGCCATCAAACTGTGAGGACCCACAACAGGCGTCGGCAAACAACACCCCACCACGTTCGAGATACTTAAGCAATTGTGTTTGTTCCTGCTCGACGAGCGCAAAACGATGCCGACCGTGCATGTACAACATCGGAAAGTTCTGAATCTGATCGTCAGCCGCCGACAGATTCGGGTGTCCCGCTGATGTTGGTGTTCCTACCGCCTGATTGAGTGCGACCAATAAGTTCTTCAGAGCTTGCGGCGCGGTATCCCACCCACCGTTGTGGCGAATCTTGGCAATCTGCAGAAAACCGCGCTCGATTTCCTCTTGCGGCGAATCAGCAATCAACATGGGCTCGTGAATACTCAGCGGCGGTTCGCGACCGGTGGCGTACGCGACAACGTTCACGCCGATCGAAGTTGCCTTCCTGATCATCGATTTGAGTTGCGGCGACCGTCGCGGGGGATCTTGTCGTGCCCATTTCTCCCACAGGCAGGCGATATCTTCGGGAGAGTAAATGATGGCGGTTCGGCAACCGAAATCGACGCCCCACAACTCGACCGACTCGGGATCGAGTGGGTATTCGCTGAAGAAGACCGGATGATCGGGCGGCAACCGTTTCAGTTCCGCCTCTTTGTTGGGATACATTTGCTGGATCATTCCGCGGAAGGACTCGTCGAACCCCGCTCCATTGCAGCAATTGACCGCGAAAATGAACCCCCCCTGCTCGACGTACTCGCGCAATAACTCGACGTGCGGCTTACCGACGCGCGGGGCATGTTGACCGGCGAAATAGATGATGGGGGCCTGTAACAAGTCGGTGACCGAACCGTTCGCAGCGATGCTGTCGAAGTTGAGGGTCTGCCAATTCAACAGTTTCGGCCATTTGTCGAGGCCGGTGATCAACTCGGTGAGATGGCGAACGTCGTTGGGGTGCTGATTCCATACGATATCCGGATTGACTCCACCGAACACAACTCCCGGGTCGGCTGGCTGAAACTCCATTTTACTGATCATGACCGGAGCCAATCCCTTGGAGAGAAACAACAGCGAAAAACTCGTCCCCACAATCGGGTTGTTTTCGCCGTGCCCATCGCCGATCCAGGAACCGTCGCGCGGCCGCTGAAGTCTCAATAAAAATGCCGCCCCCTCTCGATACCAGTCATTTCCCAAACGGCCCCGCGCGTTTTCACCGAAAAAGCGTCGCCCGCTGAGTCGCCCGGCACGTTCCATTCCGTACAAGTAATACAGCAACCAACTGCCGCCGGGATTGTGACCGACGGCAAAATGCGTCTCCATCCAGCGCAGGCCGTTGCGAATGGCCTCGTCCTCTTGGTAGTCGCCACAACAGTTCGGATTGCCGGCAGCATCCAAGTCGCTGTCATCCCGTAGCATCGAGGAGGTAATCATCAGCGATGCGATTCCAGCAACCGTCATACTGCCGGTACTTCGTGCACCGGTCCTTGTGTATCCCCAGCCGCCGTCGCCATTTTGTGCCATGCGCCAATAGCGATCTGCCCGTCTCCAAGTTTCGCGACTGACCGGTATGCCGGCGTGAACGGCATCGCGTAAACCAAGAATGGCATATTGCGTGTTGCTATTGTCGCCCCCTAATCCAGCAGCCGTTTCCCCATAGCTCCAGGCGCCTGTGTTCTCCCCGCCTTTAAACTGGTACTCTTCCAACCGATTCGCCAGCGACAAGATTCGAGCCCGATCCCTGCCACCATCCTTGGCCGCAGCCAGCGCCATGATCATCAGTGCGACGTCATAGGTTTGATCCGGTTCTTGCATCGGAATCGACCGCAGGTGCTGTAACCCACGTTGAATTGGCCGGTCGTTGGGTGACATTCCGGCGTTGATCAACGCCAATAGCGCCAGGCTATGAACACCGACCGGATGATTCTGCGCAGGGACGCGCCACGAACCGTCGTCACGCTGCTGACTAACAAGAAAGCGGCTGCCATCTTCGATCGATTCGATGACCGCTTGCTCGGTCAGATCGGCGGCCAAGCATGTGTCGGCTTTCGTTAAGAATTGACCGGCCGAAATACAGAAAACCAAGCCGAATCGAACAGTCTGGTTCGTCAACATCGGTTCTCCCTCCCCTTGTTTTGCCAAGAGTTTCGTCCGCGATTGTTTCGGTGAATACCGTTGCGCGTTGAGTTGAAGTGCCTGAGGCCTCCGAGAAGTTTGCCACAACGCTATTGTAGCACTCCAGTAACGCGCCTGACACGCACTTTTCGCAGCCCAAACGAAACGATTACGACGACGAATCGACCTTTTCCCCTGTTGCATCAGCAATTGGGGCGATTCGATTCCACCGGTCGAAGTTTTTCTTTTTTTCATCGATTAAAAACATGGGGACACTTGCCAGCGGCGGAAACGGAAAACTAAGGTTCACGGCTCAAAATCGGACGGCCCAGTCGCGTGAACAGCGTGACCAGTTAGTCGTCGGTTTTGTGTTGTTTGATTCGGCAACGTTGAGTGCTCACCGTCTTTGAGATTCACACCAGGGAGGAGACTTCGATGATTTCGAGTGTTGTATTTACATTAGGAACGGCTGTTTTGACTGTCTCATCAATCGTCGGCGATATTGACGGTCTGCCGTGGCAGGCTGGTGAGCACGATTGGCTGATTAAGCACCCCACGATTGTGGAATTGCTGGAGCGCCATAATCAGGAACGAGCCCGAGTGGGCATCGGACCATTAACGTTGAATACCGACATGTGCCTCGCCGCCCAACGACACGCCGACTGGATGGCGAAATCTGGTATCTACCAGCACAGCAGTTTGCCTTACCGCGAGATCATCTTTCAGGGCCCGCAATCAGCGGCTGGGGCTGTCGCCGGATGGATTGCCTCACCGGCTCATCATTCAATCATGCTCAGCGGCAGCGAAGCCGGATTCGGTTACATGAAAGTCGGCGGCCGCACCTATTGGGTCGGCGTCTTTCGTTAATCGGACGGCGTGCACGATTCGCAGCGAAATTCATCGTGTCGTTTGCCGTCACCGCGCGCCATGCTCGTTTAGCGTTTAGCACAACGACCGCATTTGCTCAGGCAACGCTATTCCTGCGCTTCGAGCTGCGCAACGGCACTCAGAGCGGCAATGCGAACTTTGTCGTCTTGATAGTTCTTGGCCAGTGGTTTGGCGAGCGCCAGCAAATCGTCGCGCTGCTCCGTGGAGAAGACGTCCGCTAGCTGCTCAATCGCGCGAAACGTGTTCTGCAACGCGATCGACTGCTCAAATTGTTGGGCGGCGATCTCTGCAGCATTCGCGCTATTGGGTGTTTGTGTGCTGGTCGCGGAATTGGATGCGCGCACCAGAGTCTCTTTGAACACCTCGATTCCCTCGGTCGACTGCTGGCGGGTCAATCCAATGGCGGCGTTTAGACGCACGGCGGAATCGCCGTCTTCCAAGAGCACCTGCAACTGTTGATTGGCCTCTTCGGTGGAAAACAACCCCAGCACAAAGGCTCCCATTTGCCGAATCAACGGGTCGGACTCGGTCGAAGCTGCGATCAAGTCTTGCACAACTTCCGGATCTTCAATGGGTGCGTTCCGCTGCGCTGCCCGCTCGGTGACCGCAGCGATAGACGCAATGGAATTCTTCCGGACCTCGCGGTCCTGAGCCGGTCCCATTCCTTCGAGTAGAACAGGGATTACCACCTCCGGCACATCGATCCATCCCAACGTTTTGGCGAGAAACTGCTGATGCGCCAAATCAGAGGGATTTGGCGAAGTCCGCTGCAATTGTTCGTGAAACAGCTCGGCAAGCTGCTCTGCCACGTAAGGATTCTGCGCGAGCGGCTCTTCTTGAGAATCAACGTTTTGATTCACTTGCAGCAATTGGGCCAATCCCTCGGCACCTCGCCAACGGCGATGTTCGTTGGTGCTGCGTAACTCGACCAGCAAGGTCCGCCAATCCTGCTCGCTGCTGGAGAGTTTTCCGAACAATGCCCAAACCGCGACGACCGCCATCACGATGACGCCAGGAATTACGAACAATTGAACAATAAACCCGGCAGACGGCGGCTCAACCGGCGGAAGTTCTTCAGGCCGGGCGTCTGGTGGAAGCTCGGAATCGGGGGTTTCTGCGTTAGAATCGGCGTCGTTGCTCATCGTTCAGGTATCGAGACGTTCCGTTGTAGTCTTGTGCCCCACAAGTGTGTAGTTTCGCGTTTGCCCTCTTCGTGCCGCAACCTTTGCGTCCCCACCATGGGAATCATAGACGGCCACTGGCTCGCTGCCAGCATCGAAACTTCCAGTCTAGAAATTGGGACGAGAAAACTAAAGGTCGCCGCAAGCTATTTCGCGACAGAAATTATCTCGCCGCAGAGTGACACGGCTGACCACAGGGAGTTCAACACACAACTATAAGCCGGTCGGCCAGGACTTGTCTCGGCACACCTGTGTGGACCCTCCAAGAGCGTCGGCGGCTAGGAGCAGGACGACGTGCAAGATCGACATGATGAATGATCCTTACTTTGTTCATTGTTCATTATGTCAGTCCTGTCCGCTCGTTGACTCTATTTCTGCCGGATGGATTCGCGCCGACGAGGGAATGGTCGTCGTACCAAGAACGCGTCCAACATCGGCTCAGCAGAAGCCTCGCCCTCCCGTTTACTGAACACCAAAAGCTTGCCATACGTAGTTGCGAAACTGTTCAGCGACCTGTGGATTGCGCCATTTGATTGGCCCGCCAGGCAGTCTGATATTCCTGAAAACCGGTGCGTGTTTGCGGTGCTGCGTTCCGGAGCGCGGTTTGCACATCGGCCGATTGCAGAGACATACCCGCTTTGGTCAGCAGACTTGCGACCTGGGCGGCAACGGCTGCGTCGTAGTCAGGCAGCAACTCGAACAGCGCACCAACGTTTCCCTGCGACTTGGCCAGTAACCCTTGGCCGTAATCAAACGCCGACGAGATGCGGCCGTCGGCATCTGCGTCGAGCCAAATCGCGCCGCTGCAGCCCACCACCTGCGACTTCCAAGCGGGCGAAATCGGTTGGTAAGCCTTGGCCGTCTTCCAGTACAGCCCGTCGATTCCGGGGCCGGTCGCAATCGCTGTGAGATGGACATCGTGCTTCGGCCTGGGCAGCATCCAGTTCGCTTGCCAGAGGACTCCCTGAGGCAATGAACTGTTCCGGGAAATCGTTTCCTCTCGAAGCATGCGACCATTGGCGTAGAGTCGCACGCGATCGACATCGGTCCATCCGGGGCCGAACACGCGCAACTGAACGGAAACTTGATCCTCAGAGACCTGGGCCCAATCACCCGATCGATATTTTCCGTCGACGACCATCTCGATCAACAATCCGTAACTGACCATGACACGCCCTTCGACGAAGCTGTCCACCGCAGCATTAATGTCGATCTGTCCTGGGTTGCTGTCCGGACAGCGAATATACGTGCGCCCCTGCCCCACAAAATGGCGTCCCACGTCGTGGGAATCGCTGCTCCCGACCGGAGTAATCTGATATCCACGATTCAAGAGCGACATCCAATCATGAAACAGCCGCAGCACATCGGTTTGAGTCGCACCCGAATTGACAACCTCCATGGAGTTAAAACGCATCGGCCAGTCATGGATGTTGTCGCCGACGACGTCGTTGAACAACTTCGGCCCGAAGGGGGTCGTGCCACCATGAAGGTCTCGGGCATGGTTCAATATGGCGACCCGCACACCGGGCACGTCGTAAATTCCATCGAGGATTGCCTGCCAATCGCGCAATTGATGCTCCGGCGGATCCGCCCCGCGCTCGACTGGAAAGATATTGAAATGCCCGACGGGCGTGGTCACTTCGTTACCGATCACCGGAGTAAAGTATTGACGAACACCCCGGTCGACTGCATAGGGATGGTGATCGATGTGTACGTTGTGATCGGTGGCGATCGGCAGTTCGATTCCCTCGGCTGCCAACGTCACCATACGCTCGTTGACCGTTGCATCTCCATGACCGGAATGAGTCAACGTATGCACGTGTGTGTCGCAGGCCACGTATCCTTCGGTCGGGACGACCCGACCAATGTGCAATCGCATCGATTGCTGTTCGCCCGCATTTCCGGTGACTGTTTGTGAATCGAGCGAAAATTCAAAACCGCGACCTGCAAAGATGGTGTAAGTCCCGGCAGGGAGAGGAATCCGAGCCTGTCCGGTCGACGTGAAAACCAACCCGGGTCGAACCGCCAAATAATCCGACGATTGTAAACCGGGCGTTTGCAACGCACCGGCTTGATTGAGAATCGTAATACGGGCCGGCGTGTTGTCATTCGTCTCGTCGTCGACAACGACGACATCCAGTTTGAATTCGCTGAGGACGTCTTGCACCGGGCGATCATCCAGAACAATCTCACCAACTCGAATGTCATCCGGCACTTCGCGACGTCGAGTGTCCTGTTTGATTAACAATTCGTTATCGCCGTCGACCAAAGACTGTGGCGGGACGGCAAAATAGACAACCATGTCGTTTTCATCGACGCGTAATTGACCCAATTCATTGTTGTTGATCGAAACGTTCCAACGCTGTTTGACATCTTGCTGTCGAAATATGAGAGTCCTCTCCGATTTGTTTCCAGTCGTGGCGAACGAAATCGTCAATTGTGAACTCGCAGGCTGTTCCGGAAAATCGCTCCATTCGCGCGGCCCATCGATCCTTAAATGAACCAGATGCGGTTCGATGACAAGTTCACCGCCGCGTGCCGATTGCCAAACGATGAGAATGCTAAGCACAAAACAGACACGACGGATATGCGATCGAAGAATCATCAACGTTTCTCGCAATTTTCGACAAGAGCGATGTCAACTACGACACTTCAGAATGGCATTGCCATGCCGGTTGGTCAATTCCCTTAACATGAGTTCTACCGTTAATAGACGACTGTGCATTTGAAGTGACCGGTCATAGGAAATTTCGAATCGAGTCAAACACCTCCAGTAGCAAGACCGTTTCAAAACGACATATGTCATTCAACAGCAATCTTGGCATTTGCGCAATCAAAAAACTCGCTGTGACTCGAATAACTATGAACGTATCGTCAACGACCGGGAAGAACGGGCAAATCGCTGTCCGCAAGACGGGTCGATTCTCGATTGCAAATTATGGCAGGCGAATTGTTGCCGGAACCGAGGACGCTTCATCGACAATTTGCCCAGATGCGATGCCTCGAGCGGTAGTCCGTTGATATGTCGTTCGCGGAATCGCCTCGCCGAAGCTACCAATCACAGAAGAAAACCGTGTTTATCGCGGGCACAGATTCGCGTGGGACGCTGTAGGACGCTTGCGGTCGTTCGCCGGGGCCATCGGACGATACTTTGCGGAAATTCATTCGCCGAAGTTGCACAGGAATTTCAGTTCCGATGTGGAATGTTCACAACCGACAGGAATGGCAGCCAACCGGTTGGAAACTCGCCTTCCATTCTGAGTTTGGCTCGGCCATCAAAATCGTCGTACGGCGAGCGCTCCGTCGACCGTGCCCTAATTCACTCCTGGATTGTCGCATTCGTCGCCTGGCCTATGAATTGTTCCCGAATCGTAATCCACGCCTGCGAGAGCACGACACCGAATTGAACGTGGTGGTCGAGCAAGTCTCCAGCCACATTTGTCAGGCGATTCTGCAAAGCAAACGGCCGGCCCGATCGACGGAAATGTGCAAAAGCGATACGATTCAACAAGCACTCGACCTTCACCTTTGATTCCATGCTCATCGGAATGACGTGGCCGTTCTTACACCGAGAATGGCGAAGGTCCTTTTCGACAGCCCCCTTGGACTTTCGATGCATTTGGTTTAAGTTTTACGGAGATTTTCGGTTGATCGTGTTGACATATTGTTGAAATCGCGCTGCGATGTTCCTACTCCGAGATGGCGGAAGTATCCTACCTGTACGATTTCTCAATCGCCCATAGCCAGATGACAAGTTGTCGCTTGTACTCGTTGCGTCCGAGAGTGATCAGTATTAAGCTGAATGCGTAAATCGTGCGCCCCGATCTTCAGCATTGACTAGGAAGCGTTTTCAGCCAGAGCCGCCGCTTGAGAGGAACTACCATGACCACAATTCTGGTCGTCGATGATTCCACTACTGATCAGCGATTGGTTGGAGGATTATTAGGGAAGAAATCGGGCTGGGAAGTGCAATACGCACTGGATGGCGCCGAGGCGCTGGACATGATCCGCCAGCAGCAGCCCGACATCGTTTTGACCGATCTGCAAATGCCAAACGTGAATGGTTTGCAGTTGGTATCGGCCGTCAAATCGGAGTTCTCGCTCGTACCGGTGATCTTAATGACCGCCGCCGGAAGCGAAGAGATTGCCGTACAAGCCCTGCAACAGGGGGCCGCCAGTTACGTCCCCAAACGCCGTCTGGCACAAGATCTCGTCGACACCGTGGAACTCGTGCTCTCGGCTGCGAAGGAAGACCGAACACACGCGGAAGTGATGTCTCGGATGACGCAGCAGGATTGCCAATTCATTCTAGAAAACGATGTGGCAATGCTTTCTGCGTTGGCGAGATACTTGCGGCATGCGTCCCGTTCGCTGCAACCGGGCGACGAGAATGCCCATTTACGCATTGGGGTCGCCCTCGAAGAGGCGCTTTTGAATGCATTCTATCACGGCAATCTCGAGGTTGATTCCAATTTGCGTGAGGTCGATCACAAAGGGTTTTATGACTTAGCCCGTCAGCGATGCGAAGAGGAACCGTATTCGCAACGCCGGCTTCATGTCCAGGCCCAATTCACACCAACCGAATCGGTCTTTACGATTCGCGATGAAGGGCCCGGTTTTGATCCTTCCATCTTGCCGGATCCGGCAGACCCTGAAAACCTGGAACGTCCTTGCGGGCGCGGCGTGATGTTGATGCGCACATTCATGGACGAAGTGAAATACAACGATCGTGGAAACGAAGTCACTATGATTAAACGAGTCGATACTGCGACGGCCAATCCCGCATAGGAAAGCTGGTTGTTTCATTGCTCGGCGAGAGATCGCATGTAGCGCGATTGTTTTCCACGAGGCCGAAAAGCGTCCTTGGGGAGTTTTGACTCTTACGGATATTAAGGTCCACGGCATTGGCGCAGAAGATCATCATCGACACTGATCCCGGAATCGGAGACGCACTTGCGGTTGGTGTCGCCTTATTTGACGAAGAGCTTGACGTTGTCGGTTTGACCGCGACGGCCGGCCGCGTCACCGGGAAAAAGGCCGGGCGGAACCTTCAAGCCATTGTCGAGTTTCTCGATCCGCCAAAACTCCCACGATTGGGAACGACCAGCGCCATCGGAACAAGCTTTGGGAAGTCGTCCGAAGACGCCCCTTTCAATCTGGCTCAGTTGGATGGGGAATCCGGGCTGGGTGACTGGGATTTTGACGTGGCCGATTTGCACCGCCCGCACGATTCCGCCAAGCTGATGGTCGATTTGGTCCGCAATCATCCTCACGAAATCACTTTGCTGACGCTGGGGCCATTGACGAATGTCGAACTCGCATGCGAGCGGGCACCCGATTTCCTGAGCCTGCTGCGCGGGCTCGTTTGCCTGGGAGGGGCGATCAAATGTGGCGGTGACGTCACGGCGGCGGCGGAATTCAATGTTTACGCCAATCCCGAAGCCGCGCGAACGATCTTGCGATATCCCGCGACAAAAACCTTGGTACCGTTAGATGTCAGCAGCAGCACGGTACTGACTTTTGAGCAATTCAATCGACTTGTTCACAAAGAAACGGGCCGCCTCAGCCAACTCATGCAAAAATTGCTGCCATTCGCGTTTCGTGCCCATCACGAGTTTTTGGGGGAAGAGGGGATTCGGCTGCATGAACTTGTCGCATTGTGCGCGATCAAAAGCCCCAGGCTGTTCGCCAGCCAATCGATGGCGGTCGATGTCGAAACGTCCGGCGAGTTGACCCGCGGAATGACCGTATTTGACCTACGCGGTGTCCGTCATTGGCAGACCAATATCGATGTCGTCCGAGACGTCGACGCACAGGGAACTTTGGACTATCTCGCTCGAATCGTTCAGGCACGTTGGTAACGGCTCGAATTAGAGCCGCGAGCCGAAGTACCGGCAACTTGCACAGCAATCCAGTAGAAAAAGCGAGGACCGAAGCTTTGAAAAGCTCCGGTCCTCACTACGTAAACAGCGTGCTTATCATCAGGCTTTGCTGACGACGAAACTTTAGGCGAATAGCTTGGGCATGACTTTACCGTCGCGAACGATCGTAATCGGACGGCCAGTCGTGCTGTGATACTCCTTGGTGTGATCAATACCCAGGTTGTAGTAGAACGAAGCCGCGGCATCGTCGGGTGTGATCGCCTCAGATTCCGGCAGTGTTGCGGTGTCGTTACTTTGACCAATCACTTGGCCGCCACGCACTCCGCCGCCTGCCATCAGCATGAACATGCAACGCGGATAATGATCGCGTCCGCCACGTTCGGTGTTGATCTTAGGTGTTCTGCCGAACTCGCCCGTCACAAAAATGGCGGTCGATTCGAGCAATCCCTTTAGTTCCAGGCCTGTGAATAACGCCGCCAGGCCCTCGTCGAGAGTCGGTAGCTGACGATCTTTCAGCGAATCCCAGTTGTTGCGGTGTGTGTCCCATCCGCCTAAGGAAATTGAGGCGAACCGGACTCCCGATTCCACCAACCGCGATGCCAATAGACAGCTTTGCCCGAAGGCAGTCTTGCCGAACATCTTGGCGAACTCCGGCGATTCCTTGCTGACATCGAAGGCTTCGCGAGCACGTCGCGAGGTAATGATCGACCGTGCCTGTTGACCGAATCGGTCCAATCCGTCGAGTAACTGGTTATCCGATTCAAATCCCCGGAAGGTCTTGTCCAAATCCTGCAGCAGGTTTTGGCGCTTTTCAATTTCATTAATCGTTAAGCCATTGGCCAACGCAATACCCCGCACACTGTATTTTTGCCCGGGGCTGGGGGTCGAACCGGTATTCAGTGGAGCATACTTCACTCCGAGGAATCCTGGTTTCTGACTGCTGTTGGGGATCGCGACAAACGGAGGCAAATCGCGTGGGCCGGGTCGTTCCTTCGTCATCACTGCCCCGTAACCAGGATACTCCAATGCTGGTAGTGGCCGGTTCCCCGTATTGACATACTCCGTCCCCAATCGGTGGGCACCCAGCGTATGCGAAACGCCTCGCAGAATGGCGAATTTGTCCGCACATTGCGCCAACTTCGGCAGATGTTCGCAGAATTCGACACCAGGCACATTCGTACGGATCGGGCTGAACTCACCCCGATATTCGTCCGACGATTCCGGCTTCAGGTCGAAGGTATCCATATGCGACGGGCCGCCGTTGAGATTAATGAAGATCGCCGACTCGGCTTTCGCCCGTCGACTGATTTCGCCGGCTTGGGCTAACTGGAGATAACCCGACAGGCTAATTCCCGCACCGCCGAGGACACCGACCTTCAAGAAATCGCGTCGCTTCATACCGTCACAAGTTCGACTGATTGCCATACTCTCGTCCTTTCGAGCCAGTAAAGTTTGTCTTGGGAATTTCGTGAGTAAGAATTCGTGCCGATCAAGTGACCGGCGATATTTCCATTTCGGCGATGCGTTCGTCATGACTCGCCGAATTCAGGATGCTTAGTGATTGACAATGAACTCCTTCGTATTCAACAGCGCCCACAGCAATCCGCGTGCGCCATCGACCGGGGTCTCGGACGATTCCAGGTAGGCAATCGACCGCTCCCTTTCCTGTTCATCGGGCAATCGGCTCAAGGTTCGCAAATAGGTGCGGTCAACCAGTTGGGCCACACTGCTTTCTGGTTCCTCAACCGCGTTGGCTTCCTTCCTTTCGGCCTTTTTCTTTTCAGCGATTTCAGCAAACTGTTTGCGCTTGGCAGCAATCTGCTTTTGAATTGTCTTTGCAAGCTCTTCGTTCTTTTGTTTTTTGGCTTTCTCCAGACGGCCGCGGAGTCGCTTGAATTGATTCTTTGCTCTCGGAGGCAATGGCTCCGGCTTCGCTTCGGCGACAGGTGCCGCTTCCTCTGTACACTCTTTTTCGACCTGACTGATCCAACTGACGTTCTTCCGATCGATCATCGAAAACACGTCTTGGTCGTTTTGCAAAAAGACGGTCTGCAGTAAGCTCGCTTCGGTTGAACGATCGCAATCGCAGTTACTTTCGCGTGTCGACCGTCCAAAAATGGTCAACGCGTATTGCGGTCCGCGAGTGCTGCGATTGCGGCCGTTGGCACCCGGAATCGCGATTGCACGCCCTTTGATCTCCGCAAGCATGCGATCGGTTTCGGAATCCGACGCTGTCGCCTGTTGAACGGCATCGTAGGCAACCTCCGCCGGCAAGCGACGCGGAATCGAATGACTGAAGTTCCGCTGATCCAGGCGATTGGTTTCATTCGGTCGCCAACTTGCCTGATAGGTCCGGCTGTTGGCGATCTCGCGGTGGAGCCACTTCATATCGTAGTCGTGCTCGATAAAACTCTCGGCGAGATAATCAAGCAGCGCACCGTTGCTCGGCGGATTGGCCAAGCTCAAATCGTCCGGCGGCTCGACGATTCCGACGTTGAAATAAGTCGCCCAAACTCGGTTCACGAACGCCTTGGCAAACAGGTCGTTATTGCGAGACCGTAGCCAATCCATCAGCGGCAGACGGGCATCGTCATGGTCGTTCAATGCGACAACGGCCCCACCAAGTAATTTGGCCGTTGGACCTTTGTCCTGCGAACCCTTCTTGGAAGAAGGCTTTCGTGGTGCAACAGCATACAGTTCTTGCACCGGAGCCATTTTCCCTTCTTGCAGTTTCTCGCTGAGGAATCGGCGAACCTGACCGCCGTTGAGTTCCTCTGTCTCTTCCTTGAAAGTTTCGAGTAATTCGTTGTACTTGTCCCTCGATTTGGGATTGATTCCGTAAGTAAATCGCTCACGGCCGAAAAACCCGCTGAATTGCTCGAAGTCATCTTGCGTCCATCGATCGAACGGATGTTTGTGACATTGCGCACATTGAATGCGAATGCCCATAAACGTGTAGGCAAAGCTAATTGCCCGTTCCTCTGGGAGACGAACAGTTCGCCGAGCCCAATAATGCGGCATGAACTGGCGATCGGCGTATTCGCCTTCCCCGTCTTCCTTGTAAATTTCGGTCATCGCTTTGACGTAATCCGTAAACTCTTCGTCGGTATTTCGGCTTGTTGCGGTGACAATCCCCGCGACGATTTCATCGTAGGGCACGTTGGACGCAACTCGCTTGTAGAGCCAGTCGTACCACTCCTGACTCCCGGTACTGCGGACCGGAGTCACGTTAGCCAAACTGTCATCATTGTTTCCCGTGATGTCACACAAGCGGGTCGTCCACCAAGCGGCATAGGTGGGGCGTTCGAGAAGCTCGTCGATTTTCCGCGACCGCTTATCAGCCGAACGATCCTGAAGAAAGCTGACCACTTCAGCCGGTGACGGGAGCGAACCTGTCAGATCCAGGCTGACGCGTCGGAGGAATTCGGCATCTTCGGACAGATCCGAAGGAACCATGCCCAGCTTTCTCAGCTTGTCGACAACCAGTTGATCGACCATCGTCGGCGTAACGACTTTGGGATAGTTCGCACCGGCCAGTTCCGTGTGAGGACGAATAACGGGAATCGGCACAACGCCCGCATCGTAAAACACAACAACATGCGTATCGCCGGAATTCTTCGCGGTCACCATGCCTGCTTCATCGATTTCGGCGACCTGGTCGTCGTTCGATTGAAATCGGCACAACGGCGTCACATCTTCCCTTGTACCGTCTGACCAAACGGCAATGACACGCAGCGGCTGTTTCTTGCCGGCAGCGTCAAACAGAATTTCCGAGGGTGTCACATCGAGACGAACAAATTCCGCATCGTCCTCGCCGACGTTTTTGGCACCACCTTTGATCCAATTCAGCAAGAGCCGATGCTGCCAACTCCCAACATCCATGCGCTTGCCGCCACGATGCGGGATGAGCAACGTCGGCTTTTCGAGCATCAGACTCTCTTCGGGGTACTCGTGGTCGACGCGTGCTTCCTTGTCGTTTTCGGGATCGGCCTCAGTCAGGCCCTTGTGGTCCATTTCGAAGTCGTATCCAAACAACGACAGCCGAAACCCTCCTTGTCCTTGAAACGAACCGTGGCAGGCTCGACCGTTGCAGCCGAGTTTCCCCATGAGCGGCACGACGTGCATCCGAAAATGGGGAGTTTCCGTCGCATCCTCGGCAGCAAATCTCTCGCTGGCAGGTTCGACGATCGAGTCGGCCGACGCCGGAACCGCAAAACTTGCAGTCATCAACGTTACGAACAACAAGCGCTTCATGAACGAGACCTCTTCTTCCCTGGGGATGTCGAATTGCTTTCAGTTTCGGGCCGCGGGTTACGCGGTTTTCGTTTTTTCTGCTCGGTGTAAATTCCGATGCTTTGTTGGAGACGTTTGAAGTCTTTCATGGCCGCCGATTCCGGATCGGCCAGAATTGTTTCGATTTGCTGGTTGAGTCGAACAGCGCGCGATTGCAGGCGATCCCGATCCAACGACAATTGTTGAACTCGATATTCCTGACGCTTTCGCAGCTTTTGCTTCAGTTCTTCCTCCAATTTCGAGTTTTCCTCCACCGCGATGCGTGCGGCCAACAAGCGAATGCGGGAATCGAGTTTCCAGATTTCCAAGGATAATAGATATCGCTCCGGATCGCGTTCTTGCTGGCGGGCCAATTGTTCGCTCGTTTTGAACAACTCTGCAACGGCTTCGTTGTACTGCTGGCGGTTGTTTTTCTTTAAACGTCCGAGGAGGCGGGAAAGTTCGGGATGGTGAGTCTTGGCAAATTCCAACGCGGAATGTTCAGCGGTCGGTGACGGCGGTTGCGGTTTCTTCTCGGAATCCTGTTTGGCCGACGGCGCCTGAGCATCAGTCGCCGGCTGCCCCACGGTATCGGCGAATACAATCGCCCCGCAGCCCAGCAGGCACACTGAAACCACTATAACTCGTAAACCGCCAAAATGCATCAATTAGTTCTCCACCGGGCCTTCGTCGAGTGATCCCGATTCGATGCCGTCATCCTCGGCCACCGCCTCGTACATCCAGGTCGGCACACCGATTTCCAAGACAGCATAGCCCGAATGATTGTCGGCGTCCGGGCCGCACCATTCGGAATCGAACCAATCTTCCTCGTCATTCGTATCTTGTTCGCCGCTGGTCCATACCGCGACAAGCAACGCTGCCTGGTCAACCATCGATTCGGCTTCAGCGACGGCAGGGCCACCGGGCTGCTGTTGACGATTGGATGGCAATTGAATCATCAGGGGAATCATCGCCAGAAACAGTCCGGCCAGAACAACGCCGACGACTGCCGACTGCCAGCCAATCCGCCGCTGACGGGGCTCTGCGGGAAGCACGGGCGGCATCTTCACGCCGGCTGCCTGTACGACAGCTTGTTCAATTTCCACGACGCGAGCGACCGCCTCGCGAGCGGCTTGATCATCCGCGAGTCGTTCCTCAAACTTCTCTGCCTCGTCACCGGACAATTCGTCCGTTATGTACAGAAAAGCCTGCCACTCGATTGAATTTTCACTCGAAGAATTCATGTCTTACTTAACCGATGTAATTTGCCAGTCTCGCCGTTTCAAGCGGCCTACAGGGGAGTCTCGTCAATCGATTTGGAAAGCTTGGCCAAAGCCAAGCGCATTCGTGTCAAAACCGTTCCTAAGGGAATTCCCAACTCGTCAGCGATTTCGGCGAACTTCTTACCTTCGTAAATCCTCATTTGCACAATTTGAACCTGAGGCTCAGGGAGTGTCGATAATGCCTGTCGAATCGTTTCAGCCACTTCGTGTCGGCTGGCAGCTTTCTCCGGTGTGTCAGGTTCGTCTTTCGATTGGTTTGCCAACCTCTTGACCGACTTATCAATGACTTTTTGCCGACGGCGGATCAAGAGGGCTTCGTGAAACGCCACGCGAAACAACCAACCTTTTCGTGTCTCACGGCGTGCCGTATGGCCCGATTCGAGGAGTTTGGCGAAGGTCGATTGCAACGCCTCATTCACTAGGTCTCGATTTCGCAGCACCCCCGTCAAAAAAAGTCGAAGCTGGGACTCATGTTCTGCGTATAGGGCTTCCACCTCAGCTGGATCGATCCTGTCAGCGTCGCCGGTGGACAAACATTCATCTCCCGGTGTGCACGCGGACACGATCACTCCCCTGAATGATGCGCATCCTGAACAGATTATTTGCTCAAAACTCGGTCTTTGGTGATTTTCTTGCCTGCCGGCGACATCAAATCACCGGTAGGCCAGTTCCGAATTTCAGGTTGGCTTTTCAGTGCTGCCTCGATTCAACACATAGGTCAAGCGAAGCAGCCAAGGGCAGGTTTTTCATCGAGGATGGATGGGGGACTTTCACGCAGTTGGTTGGCCACAATCTTCAATAAATCTCAGGACGCACAATTGACGTCCTGCAGACTTTGTTAGAATGAATGTCGGGGCGCAACTATTACACAGTATTCCAAATAGGTCCGTCAAGAACTCCGAGTAATCTCGTGAGAGATTTGACTCCGCGCGATGCTCGTCCGGCAGGCGATTGATGCCCTCCACGACTCAGCCACTGAGACCTTCAAGGCGGAAAACGTCCAAACCGAGGCGCCGACTCGTCGTAACACCAGCAGCCCGTGCGCCTCAACGAATCCTCACGTGGTGGACCGGGCGACGAAGTGCCCTCATCGTTTACGGGGTCAGCACGCTGTTTCACCTTTGTCTGCTTGCGCTCTTGGCATTTATTGCCATCACGGTTCAAAGCGACACGAACGAGATCACCACGATTCTTCCCGCCGTTGACGACGAACCAATGCTGATTGTCGACGAGCAAAGCTTGCTCTCAGAGCAACTGGCTGTTGCCGGCGATTCGACAGAATCAACCCATGTCAACGTCGACGCGGTCGCCGATCTCCCACAACCGTTTGAAGTCGATTTGGAAGATCCCTTCCCTGCAGCCGGCAATCCTCTTGAAGAGTTGCAAGTTGATCTGCAAGCACTGATCGAACCATCTGAGAACCAAGCGCGCAACGATTTGACCGGTCGCAGCGAACAGGCTCGGGCCAAACTGCTGGCACGTTTCGGGGGCACCGCGGAAAGCGAAGCAGCGGTCGCAGCCGGACTGCGCTGGCTGGCCCGCCATCAAAACGAGGACGGAAGCTGGAGTTTTGACCATACGCGCTCGGCATGCACCGGCCTCTGCACGGAACCCGGAACGCTAAGAACCTGCCAGATGGGCGCCACAGGCATGGCGCTGTTGTGCTTTCTGGGGGCGGGGCAAACGCAGCATGAAGGGAACTACAAGGACCAAGTACGTCGCGGCATTGAGTACCTGGTGAACAACATGCGAACCGGTCGCGCGGGCGGCGATTTGCGAGGAATGTTCGAAAGAAATTCCGGAATGTACGTTCACGCGTTGGCAACCATCGCCTTGTGCGAATCGCTGGCAATGACCGATGACCGAACTCTTCTACGTCCCGCGCAACAAGCCATAAATTTCATCGTCAGATCGCAGGATGCCCGCGGCGGCGGCTGGCGGTACTTTCCGCAGCAAACCGGCGATACTTCCGTCGTCGGCTGGAAAGTGATGGCCCTCACAAGTGGAAAGATCGCCGACTTGGCAATCTCTCGACGAACGATTCAGTTAACCACTCGCTTCCTCAACAGCGTGCAACTCGACGGGGGGGCATTGTACGCCTACAACGTCCGCCGACCGCAGGCACGACCTTCGACAACAGCGATCGGCCTGTTGTGCCGTATGTACCTCGGCTGGAAAGCTGACAACAAAGCGTTAATTCGCGGTGTCACCTACCTGGATCGCCTCGGGCCGTCGCTCGACGACATGTACCACAACTACTACGCGACACAAGTCATGCACCATTGGGGTGGAGAGGAATGGGAACGCTGGAACCCCAAGATGCGGGAGTTCCTCATTCGAACGCAAAGCCAAGAGGGCCACGCGGAAGGCAGTTGGGCCCCGCGGGATTTGCACGGCGAGCCAGGGGGACGTCTGTACATGACTTGCCTGTGCATCATGACGCTGGAAGTCTACTACCGCCATTTACCCCTCTATCAGCGGCAGTCGGTCGAGCAGGAGTTCTGATCGCCCCCGATTTCGCCGAGACTCGGCAAATTCTGCCGCTCGATGACCGGCCGGCCATTCTCCCCGAGCCGCGGGCGACTTCTGGGCGAGTATTGCCGTTGCAGCCCTGGTTCGTTCCCTATATCTTCCGCCCCCTCATCTCTCTCCATCCCAATTCTCACTTCTAACCACGGCACAGTTTCGCCGAGGCAAATTCTCGCACATGATCCGGCTGGGTATCGTCGATTTCGACACATCCCATGCGGTCGAGTTTACGCGCCGATTCAACCATGTCGGTGTCGCAGCTGACCAGTACGTAGAAGGTGCGCGAGTCGTACTGGGGTATCCTGGCGATTCCGAAATGTCGCCCGAACGAATCCCGGAATTCACCAGACAAGTTGCCGAATGCGGCGTGGAACTGGTCGACGACCCCTCGGAAATGATCGGCAAGATTGACGCCGTTTTAATCCATTCACTCTGCGGAGCTCCCCATTTGGAACGAGTCCGACCATTTCTGAGTGCATCAATACCGGCCTTCGTCGACAAGCCATTTGCCTGTTCCACCGACGACGCTGCCGAAATGATCAATTTGTCTGCTGAGAAGAACGTCACGCTGTTCAGTTCATCGGCCTTGAGATACGCACCCGAAATTGAACAAGTCACCGCCTCGAGCTCGCCGGCCGGAGCCATTCATGGGGTACTGACCTACGGACCCGCTAAGCGCGCTGCCGGTAACCCCGGTCTGTTTCATTACGGAGTTCATCCGACGGAAATGCTGTTCACGCTGATGGGCTCGGGATGTCAGCAGGTCACAACAACATATACAGACGACGCCGAAGTTTGCACCGGAGAATGGAACGATGGCCGCATCGCAACGTTGCGCGGCTTACGAACCGGATCGACGGCTTACGGCTTTGTCGCCTTTTGCGAAACAGGCGTTGTCTCGCAGACTGTTTCAACGCGCTACGTGTATCGCAACTTATGCCAAGCGATTGTCGACGGTTTCGTAACGGGGAAGGCCCCCATTGCAATTGAAGAAACCTACGACATTGTGCGATTCATCGCCGCGGCCTTTGAGAGCGAAGAAAGCGGCGGCCGAACCGTCTCACTCGACTCGATCGCCCCAAAGATTTCTGAACTGTAATCACCTCCGACTGACTCTACCTTCACCACAAATCCGACAACCACTTCATAATCGACGTAGCTCGCCACAAGCGGGACACTGCGAAGCCGGCCTATTCTGGCCGCAACCAATGAGTCAAAGCGTTTCGAAATCTGCCGCGTTCTGCTCAGAATTCGATCATTAATAGTACGGAAAGGTCGACGATGTTTCATTCCGTCAAGATGATTGGTCCCTCGATCGCAATCCTCGTTTGCACACCCCTCTTTGCAACGGCGCAGGACATTTGCGTATACACGCAGGTCCGCGATCTGAGCGGAAACCCCAACAATCCAGAGGCGGCTCCCACCATTTCGCGGTCTCGCACGTTGTTCCATGCCGGTCGGGTTTACGACTACGTCGACGGAGTCGGCGAGTTAATCGTTTACGATCCCGCACATCAGGAGTTCATTATCGTCGACGGCATTCGCATGCTCGTCACGACAGTTCAGTTCGACGAGATCAAACATCTGCTTAAGCTCAATCGGCAACGGGCCGGCGAGTATTTGGACCAACTTCGCGAAAAGGGCGACGCGGATTCACTCAAAGCGATCCGTCCGTTGGAATTTCAGTTGCACCCCGTCTTTAACGAAACGCTCAATCTGCAGGCGAAACCGCCGATTTTGAACTTGAGTAGTGAGTACTTCCAATACTCCATTCGTTGCGTCACCAATGGATCCCCCGAGTTGGGCGAGAGGTTCGCGCCGGAATCGATTCAGCGATACCTCGAATATGCAGACTGGGTCGCAAGGCTCAACTATGTGCTGCATCCGCATTTCTTCCCGGAATTGCGGCTGGCAGTCAACGAGAGTCTGCGACGGCGAAACCTGCTACCGATTGCGGTCGACTTGAAGTCGCAGTTCGAGGGCCAACATCACCTGCGGGCCGAGCACCGCTTCTACTGGGAACTCGAAGACCAGGACCGCAGTTACATCAACCAATGGGAACGCCTGCTGGTCGACCCGGACTTTCGGCACGTGTCGTTCAACGAATACCACCGCCGCACGCTGGTCAGCCAGACTTCGATCAAGCGGTAAGACGAAGAAACAAGTCTACCGGTGCTATGTACCACAATTCGCAGTCGATGAGGAAAATCTCCTCTCCTGCGGTGCGCCATCGACAAAGGCCGCACGTCGCAAACGCCGTCCGAGTTTTTGACTGCGCGTCCGTCGCGCGGGTAAAATAGTTGCGAAGAAATGTCTCATCAAAACCGATCCCCGCGGAGCAAGAAAGCATGCAAATGGAGTTACCGGACGATATCATCCAAAGGGTCAAGCAGCGAGCGGTGAGCGGCGTTTCCGAGGCAGACGTGTTTCGAAAAGGGCTCGATGCATTGGACTGGCAGGACAATGAACGTGCCGCCATTCAAGAGGGTATTGGCGATATGCAGGCAGGCCACGTCCAGGAATTCGACGAATTTGATCGTGAATTCCGTCAACAGCACGGCATCGCACCGGACGCGTCCAATAGCAAACCGGTTTGGTAACGAGGACCCATTCCTGTCATTTGAATTCAGTTTGGGGTCGTCATCACATTGCTGCTATAATTGACATATGCAAGCCAACACACCCCAGTATGTCGAAATCCGGAAAAACCGCGCCGGATCCGACCGTCCCTACATCGCCGGTACGCGAGTGCGTGTCCAGGATATCGTGATTGATCATGAACGATTTGGGCAATCAGCAGAAGAAATTGCCCAGGGGTTTGACCATGTTTCCATTGCGCAGGTGCATGGAGCCTTGGCTTATTTCTTCGAGAACCGCGATTTCGTTTGGCAATGTATTCGCGATGACGAGGCCTACGCCGCTTCTGCCCGCGATGGTGTAAGCAAGTCAACCACTCATCAATAAGCTTCGGGCGCGACCTCGCATGACTCCGCGGTTTCATCTTGATGAGAACTTGACCACACGGATTGCCAAAGCTCTGCTGAAACGCGGTCGCGACTGCACGACCTGTCGCGAAGCCGGATTAGTTGGCGCCACGGACGAACAACAGTGGCAATATGCGATCCGGGAGCAACGGATCATTATTACCGCCGATCAGGACTTCCTTCGCATGGCCGCCGTCGACATGGAACATCCAGGAATAATTTTCTGGACAAAGAGTGCCGACCGCCCATTCGGTCAACTCGTCAAAGCAATTGATGAACTTTGTTATGAGAAATCGGCCGAAGAATTTCGTGGCACAGTAACCTTCCTGTGATTGCGATAAATCCAAAGCTACGACAAGCGTAAGCTGGCGCCTAGTCCGGCAAGTCCTGGCCTTTGGTTTCCGGCAGGAACAGCATCAACACCACGCCGACCAGAAATAGCGTCCCCAACGAGGAAATCGCGACGCGCAGGTCCATCCCGCTCTCTGCCTTCAGCCATCCCGAAAAGAACAAAACTGGAACAGCCAGCACGCGACCGCCGTTAAAGCAGACACTCGTTCCGGTCGCCCGCAAATGTGTGGGAAACAGCTCCGGAAAGTAGATCGCATATCCGGCATGCATGGCCAATGTGAGGAACCCGAACAGCGGCAGGATCCAAATCAATTGCCCATACGTTTGCGGTACAAAACATGTCACAGGAACAATGATCAACGCCAACACATGAAAGATGATGAAGGTTGGCCGCCGGCCCAATCGGGCGCAGATGGGACCAAACGACAGCAGACCCAGTCCACCGCCCGCCGTTTGAACGATTCCATACGCAAATTTCGCCTTTTGCTCTGCAGTGTCGGCATCGACGCCTTCACCGATGAGAAGTTCACGAACCAAATCCTGGCTGGCAATCGTCACCGCCCAAAATGTTCCCAAACCGACAGCCGCCAATCCCATTCCCAAAAGTGCCCGCTTCCCCCACGGCTGCGAGAACAACAAATCCTTAAAGCTGCCCAATTGCGTCCCGCCATCGGAAGTCGCTGCTTGAGACTTTTTCGCCTGCCATTGTTCCGGTTCGCGCACAGACGATCGCACCCACAGAATCAGCAGCGCGGGCAGAATTCCCACGAGATAGGCGTACCGCCATTGTGCGCCGACCGCCATGCCGGCTAGCGCCGCCATCCATGTTCCTAACACACTTGTGGCGTGAAATATCCCCGATGCCTGAGCCCGAGCACGCGACGGAAAGACCTCCGCCACCAAGCTCGCCGCCACGGCCCATTCGCCTCCTACTCCCATGGCCACGAGGAACCGCAGGCTGGCGACGTGCCACAATTCGGTCGCAAAGTACGTCAGACCCGAAAAGAGTGAATACATCAGAATGGTGATGATCATGATCGGTCGACGGCCATACCGGTCGGCCAAAGATCCTGCCGCCAATCCACCGACCGTGCCCCCCAACAGGAAGATCCCCAGGAACATGTCGCCATATTTGGCGACGTCGGCACTTTCGCCACCGAGGATCTCAGTCAACATTTGGTTGCGCGTGATGTTGAAGATTTGGCCTTCGTAAATGTCAAACGCCCAACCTGCCGACGCGATCGCCAATACCAACCATTGATAACGTGTAATGCCGTCGTACCAGGGACGGTTGTCAGTCGGCTCTGTGCTCACTGTTGTTGACCTTTTGTTTTAATAATCGTTATTCACTTCCGGGCGGACGGCTCAACGGTGGAACGAATCGCGATCGTGGATGTCTCTCGCCATTATCAGTCCGAAGATTCGTCTTGGGTGATACTATTCCAAGCGTCTCCGAACACTCGATGTCCCATATCGGTGTATGGATTTGCAAAACTCTCCCGGTAAACGGCAACACCCGCAGTCACGCAATGCGCGCCCGCCAATGCTGCATCGGCAATTTGACGGCTGTTACGAATCGCGGCGGCGATGATCTGCGTCGGGTAGCCGAAGTTTTCATACAACAACGAAATCTCGCCAATGAATGTCGAAACGTCGTCGCCGTGTGCTTCCTTCCACCCCAAAAAGGGACTGACATACGTCGCCCCGCAGCGTGCCGCGTGCCAGGCTTGTGGCGTCGAGAAAACGAGCGTCACATTCGTGCGAATGCCATGCTCCGACAATTCCTGGACGGCTCGATATCCCGCTTCTCCGGCTCCGACTTTGATGACAAAGTTTTCGGAAATCTCCGCTAATCGTACCCCTTCTTCGACGATGGCCGTCCAGTCGGTCAGGTGTGGATCGACTTCGACACTGACCGGTTTTTCCGTTCCGGAAAAGATCTCGCCGATCTCATCCAAAATATCATTGATCGGCCGACCGGCCGCTGCGACATGACGGGGGTTGGTTGTCAACCCGTCGATGTCCCACATATCGAGGGCTTCGCGAATCTCGTTCACGTGAGCGCTATCGAGAAACATTCTCATCGCTCTGCACTCCCACTATTTCCAACGCCGATACAGCGCGGTTGACCGCCGCCCGGGAAATGATTGTCCAAAAAATAATCACGATGCTGACAAACTGTATGCCTGTCCTGCTAGGCGTCGGCACCCTCTGTACGTCTTAACGATCGAAATCTGCACAGGGCGCGAAAACTTCCGAAATGCGTCGGCTCTTTAGGTTGCGGCCAGAATAAACCGGCCTCGCCGGGTCGCTTGGCGGGCGCTTGCTCGCAGGTCATACTTCAAGACTGTACCGTTAACATGGCTGCATGTCACCCAGCTTGTTTACCCGGACGCTCGAAATGTCAAGACATCCAACAGCGGTCAAACGCACGCTGTCATGCGTTGGCTAGCGTTCGATTTGATTCACGCAACAACGCCGGACGGCGATCAGTCCTGATTTTCGATTCTGATCGTGGAGAATGAATGAGCAGTCTGTTTCCCGACTACTTGTCAGTCGAAGCCAAAGACCTCGCCGGCGGTCACAACGTCGCAGTCCACATTCTCGGCGATGCAGAATCGATCGCCCACGATATGTCTCGGAAAATGGCGGACGTCATTCGCGAACACAATGGCGGAGCCACACTGATCATTCCGGTCGGACCCGTCGACCAATTCCCGCTGCTCGCGAACATCATCAACGAGGAGCGCCTATCGCTGCGGGATTGCGTGCTGATCAACATGGACGAATACCTGACGGACGACGACGAATGGATTCCCCCCGATCATCCGTTGAGTTTCCGTGGCTATATGAATCGCACGTTTTACGATTTAGTCGATCCGGAACTCGCGCCGCCCGCCGAGAATCGCGTCTTTCCCGATCCTCGAGATCCCGATGCCGTCGGCCGGCTGATCACACAGCGTGGCGGCGTCGACGTCTGCTACGGCGGAATCGGCATCAACGGCCACATGGCTTTTAACGAACCCCCCGAACCCGGTGAAACCGTCAGCAACGAGGAATTTCGCGCATTGCCGACTCGCGTTTTGTCGCTTTCCCGCGAAACGCGCACCATAAATTCCGTGACTGTCGGCGGCGACATTGCCGTCGTTCCCCGCCGTTGCATTACCGTCGGCATGCAGGAAATCCTCGCGTCTCGCGCACTGCGGTTCTATTGTAACCGGCCCTGGCAAAGTGGCGTCGTGCGCCGCGTATTGCATGGCCCGGTCACAGCAGCGTGTCCAGCATCGTTTTTGCGCACACATCCGGATACGTCGCTGACGATCGCCGACTACGTCGCCCAGCGACCCGATATTCGCCTGCGATGAGATGAAAGGTAACTAATGCGGCTCGATTTTTCCGATGAGCGCGTGTTGGCGGTTGTCGCCCACCCTGACGATGCCGAACTTCTATGTGCTGGAACGCTGGCTCGGGCGCGCGATGACGGAGCCGCCATCGCAATTTGTGTTTTGTGCAACGGCGACAAAGGCCAGCCGGCCAAACCGGTGAAAGACCTCAAGAAGACTCGTCGAAACGAAATGCGCGCTGCCGCCAAACTACTGACTGCCGAATTGTTCTTTGGTGACTTTTCCGATGGCACGCTCGCTGTGAACGAATCTTCTCGCAAGAAACTCATCACGATCTTTCGCAAGTTTCGCCCGACGCTGGTACTGGCTCATTCCGCGAACGACTACCATTCGGACCATCGGGCTGCCTCGCAATTGGCCGAGGCGGTCAGCTGGTTTTCTGCGTCGACCGGCCATCGTACACCGGCCAAGCCGTTGAAATCACCGCCGGCGCTCTGGTGGATGGACACCGTCAACGCCACCGACTTTGAACCGGGATTTTTTGTCGATGTGAGTGACTATGTGGAACTCAAGCAACAAATGCTGAATTGCCATCGTAGTCAAATGGCCCGCGCCAACGACAGCGACTTCACGCCGATTCAGGAACTCATGCAACGGCAACTCGAATTCCGGGGCTCTCAAGCCCGTGTCGCTGCAGCCGAGGCCTTTCAATGCCACACGGCATTCCAACGAGCCACCGCCTGGTGACGGGCGAGCCTCAAATGGGGTCTCTCGCCTAGTTTGGATGCTGACAAGGCACGACACGCATCAAGCTTTCAAAACTTCTGTGTTGAAGCGCCGCGATTTAAACGATCAGTCGCGAATCGTCCTTGTCGCGGTTCGTCTTCCACGAGCGGATCCCTCTGCGGAAAAGCACAACGCCCGGAAACCACACCAGGCCGGAAAGCATCATTAAACCGATCGTTTGAGCAACGAAACCGATCATCGATTCGCTTTCGTCCGGACCGCGCCAGATGCTCGCCACAAGTATGATGGTGAATCCAATCGCCGGGACAACAAGAGCTGCTGCTGAGACCAGAATGTTCTTCGTTCGCAGATCGGCCATCATTCCGCCTTCCTAAATCGAGTTGCTCCATTTCGATTGCACTCAGGAACAACGCAGCAGAAGAAACAGCGGTTCAGTGGCCGGCCCCGATTCTCAGGTTCCGCGGTTGACATTCTCATCAAATATGTTCTAATGTACACTATTCTGCGAGGAATAGATTCCCATGGCCGGAGTGCAGCATTGAGCGAATTCGCGCAGAAAAAGGGACGAGGAGCACAGTCCCAACCACAAAACCGATTTATATCGACGCGCCGCGAGGACGATTTCTCGCAGCTGGAATACGACTCGGAATGGCAGGAGTCGGCAAGCCGCCTCAAGACCGAGTTTCTGCACGATGTTTCCAAGTCGATCATTTCTGAGAATGACAGCCCCGATGTCGGCTTTCGTCACAGCCTGAATCCCTATCGCGGCTGCGAGCATGGTTGTGCCTACTGCTATGCCCGCCCGACGCACGAATACCTGGGGCATTCGGCGGGGCTCGACTTTGAGTCAAAGATTTACGTGAAGCATCGCGCTCCGGAATTGTTCCGCGAGTGGCTCGCTCGACCGCGTTGGAAACCCGAAACCATTGCCTTCTCTGGCGTCACCGATTGCTATCAACCGGCAGAGCGCCGTTTCCTGCTGACGCGTCAGTGCCTGCAGGTCGCGTGCGAAGCGCTGCAACCAATTGTGATTGTCACCAAGAACGCGCTCGTGTCGCGTGATCTCGATTTCCTGCGTCCGATGGCGGAAGCCAAAACCGTTTGCGTTGCGATCAGCCTGACCACGCTGGATGAATCGTTGGCCCGCCAGCTCGAACCACGAACCAGTGCCCCGACTGCCCGGTTGCGGGCCATGCGGGCCTTGGCCGATTCCGGCGTTCCCACCATCGCGATGATCGCGCCGGTCATTCCGGGACTCAACGACTCGGAGATTCCCCAATTGCTACGTGCGGCGGCGGATGCAGGGGCCTGCCAGGCTCGCTACATCTTGCTGCGACTTCCCTGGGCGGTGAAGCCGATCTTTCTGGATTGGATGCAGAACTATTCCCCCGCCCACAGGCAGCGTGTCGAATCGCTGATCCGCACCACGCGCGCGGGCGAACTCAACAACACGGAGTTCGGCGAGCGAATGCGCGGCAACGGAGCGGTCGCCGAACAAATCCAACGGACGTTTCAGGTCTTTCGTCGACGCTATAAACTTGATGGTCCAGGAATCGAACTTGATTCCTCCCGGTTCCGCCCGCCGCAACAACCGGGCGGTCAGATGACGTTGTTTTAGCAGCTATTATCGCCCTCAAGAAAAAGTCAATCGCTCTAACGTGCCCGTATTAGTGTGCATCCAACACTGCATGGGGCGTCGGAGATTCAGAATGATAACTGGATCCCTCCCCGCCTTCGCGGGGACGCGCCTACCGCGCGGGAATGACGGTAGTTTTCATCCGCCGACTTCACTTTCCACAGTCGCGCAAGCATGCTCGACAATGCGGATGATTACATCGACCGTCAAGAAATCCTGGACCGGTGTTCCGGGCTCCGCCTGCTCGAACGGAGTCATATCAAGAAATGGATACTTCGATCGAATTGCCTCGATCGCTTCGGGCAGCAGCCGCCCTTCGTCATCGGTTCGAAAGAAATCCGCGTTGTTGAATTCCTCGAAGCGGATCGGCCGATCGAACTCCTTACTGCATCTGAAACCGAGATCTAACAATTCGATTGATTCGGCGCCATCCAAATCCATGAAAGTAGACTCTCGGCGAATCTCATCCAAATCATCGATCACCAGGGTCTCCGCAATTAGTTCCTTCACGCGGCTTGCGATGTCAGGATTCGATGTCATTTTCACTCTCCTACTTGTGATATCTTTCGTTTCGCGCGTTTCACACGGCGTAGTTCTGCTTTGTTTTCAGCGCCGACGGACTCGGCGATAGTTCCGTAGCATTCAATTACAAACTGGGCGTAGACGGAAGTCACCATAGGGTGCGCGTGCCCCAATTGCCTTTGCACAAACAACAAATTGCCACCGGATCGCTTGTACGCCAGAAAACCGTAGGTGTGCCGCAACAATTGCACGCTGGCACGGTCGCCTAGGCCGGCGTCGGTCAAGATTCGCACGACTCGCCTGTACAATCCGGTTCGTTCGTAAGGCCGACCTCGTTCGTTAAGGACCAAAGCCTTTTGCTTCGCGCGCGATCTGCTTCGCTGCTCGAATTGGGGACGGATCGAGTTCACATAATGCTCGACCAAATGGCTCACACTCAGCGGGACATGGACCACACGGTCGGACTTGCGCCCACCGCGCACGACGAACACCGATTCGCCTTGACCGACAAATGTGTCGCGCAATTCCAGTCGGCAAAACTCAGTCGTCCGCAGTCCCGAGAACAACAATGATTCGACAATTAGTTGATCGACCGAGGCGGCCATGCGTTCGTCGGCACTGCCGGCGTCGATCCGGCGTCGCATGCTTTCGAGAAGACTACGAACCTCGTCTTCCGAGAGAAACATCTCGGCGGTCAAATCCCAGGCCTGACGCATGACATCCTTTCTGATCAGTATTGTTGCGTTTATATTAATGCAACATTACCAATCAGTCAAGATGCATTTTTGAGACTCGGGAGAAACCAGATCAGGGCGGCATTGGCCTTCCTTGGGCGACATGGAATTGGAGTCGCGCCTACGTTCCTCTAGCTTTTGTGGTGCGCGTAAAAAAAGGCCGAACCTCAACGAGGCCGGCCTTTTTTTAGTCCTACGTGTGAATCAGCTCAATGAGCTGTCAGAATCAGTCGTCGTAATCGACTTTCACATAACCTTTACGGCTGGTGATTTCGATTTCGTATTTGCCGTAATCATAGCAAATCTTCGATCCATCTTTGTTGCATTTGATTCGCGGCGGGCATCCGCACGGCGGTACGCAAATCTGTACGTTCACACATCGCGGCCCACAGCAGTTGCAAGGATCGCAGCAAGCACAGGGATCCTTGACCTGCACGATCATCGGGACGGCACACGGGGCAATGTTGTCGTAGTCTTCGACTCGGACATTGTGAAACAGGACAACAGGCTCCGATGCAACGACGGTGTATTCACCTTCGGCGGCCGGTGCAGCCGGAACTTGCATCACTTGCGTGTGCTTCACGGGAATGAGGGTTGGTTTGAACGGTTTAAATTGGGTACGTCCGGCGGCCATCAGGGAAGTCCCTGACGCCAGTACCATTCCAACGGCGACAAGAGTTAACAGTTTCTTCATCTCGCATGCTCCTTCAGTGCTGAGGCCCAATTGGTGTTTGACTCATCGAAGACGTTGTGAATCTAGTGCCCCAAAAAGAATTCACCTGCCTCGAAACAAAATCAGTGGTAATTCAGGAAAGGTGACTATCGAAAACATAACCTACTTCTCAGCAGCAGGTCGGATCCGTAGCCAAAATTTTGTCATCCCGATGACGACTTAATTCTGCCTATATTGATTACGAATAACGGGTAAAAGACCCGGTCGCAAGTGTTTGCCGTTATAATTTTTCTGAAATCCCGATTTTCGCAAATCCCCCCGGATTAACTGATTCTTAATGGTGATATTACGCAGCAAATGCGGACATGTTGACGAAAAACAGCACCTCGATTCCAGGCGGATTCGCGACATCCCGTTCTTGCAACGCACCTGATCGAGCCGTCATAATTCATGAAGTAACATACGTCTCAGACGTCTCTGAGCGGAACGTTAGCAATGACCTAAAATCCGCTAGCTTCCCAATCGATTTGGTACCACCAAATCCACGAAGCGCAGCGGCAAAATCACGTCCATGACCAGATGGGCTCTGGCAGGAAGAGGAAGAAGCTGAGCTTGCCCGCAACATCGCCCACACCTGATTCGAGCAGCCAAGTCTCCTTGGCCCGATTATCGACTGAAGACCTTGCCGACCGTTGCTCCACCCACTCGAGCACCGGCCGTGGAGCCCGCCGCGAGAAGCGCCCCCACCGCATTCGCAGCATCGTGGCGATCCTATTTGCGGTGTCTGGCGCTTTCTGCGCGGGATGTGGAGGTGATTCTGTAAACGACGACGCAAATGATTCGGGAGCACAATCAGGGAGTACATCCGCCGCCGCTCAGTCGAATCAATCGGCAGCGCCCTCAGGCGGAAAACAACAACCAACGCCGCGAGTCCGAACCGACTCTGACGGCCGGAAATGGATCGACGATATCCCTTACGATGTTTTTTACGATGACCCGTTAGCCATTGTCGCCAACGATCAGCGCGTCACGTCATCACCAACGCCTTCTGCGCCAATTGGCTCCGAAGCCAACACGCAACCTGCGGCGCAAGATAACACTCCACCGGAAGAGACATCGTCTGACGACTGGGATTCGGTCATCACCGCCGACGCCTTGGAAAACGAAATCAGAGAAATCCGAAACGAGCTCAATTCGCAGTTACAGACTTTGGGAAAATATAACCTGAGCTACGTGACAATGCCTGTCGACTGTTCGGTGTTGTCTGCGGTGGCGGCGATTTTAAACGAGCATTCCGCCGAGCCGAGTTGGAAGGCGAACGTGCTCTACATTCGCGATTTGGCCGCAAAAATGGTCGAGTCGGCGACAGCACGCGGCCGGCCGGCCTACGAAGAGACCCGCACAGCGTTTGATAATATCAGTGATATTCTTAATGGTACGTTGCCACCGGGTTTGGATGAACCGGCAGCCGACGCAACCTTCGCCGACGTCATCGAACGTAGCTATTTGATGACCCGCTTCGAACAACAATCCGAATGGTTGAGGTCAAACGCCGGTTCCGAACAGTCGTTTCAATCAAACATGGAAGAAGTCCGGCAGGAATCTGCCGTGTTGGGCGCCTTGGTCAAAGTCATTATGACGCCCGGATACGACTCGGCCGAGGACGACGAGTATCGCGAGTTCGCCAACGCCTTGTTCGATGCATCGCGAGCCATGGTCAACGCGACCGACGAATCCGACTTTGCCGCCTTCGACGCGGCGTTAACCAAAGTTTACCAATCCTGTACCGACTGCCACGGTTTTTATCGGGATTGAAGGAACGGCCCCCGAGGAACTTTTGATGGAACTACAATCGCTGCCACGTGCGCTGAAAACTTTTCGTCGATCCAACGTCGACTCGCGGCCTGCTATGTCGAGGCACATCGTTTTCTTGACGATATGTTTAGCAACACTGGGGCTCGGTCAAACCGTCCGGGCTGATGTGATCGAGTTGAAAGGGGGACAGCGCATCGAAGGCCCCGTGCTGAAAGAAGGCCCGCTGTCAATCTACGTCGATATCGGTGTCGACGTCATTCAAATACCGCTCGATCAAATCGAATCGCGAACGGCCGACTCGGAATCAGCACGCGACGAAACACCGCAAGCGGAACGAACGGGAATCTACAGTACTGCCCTGTTGCCCGTTCGTAATGTCAACATACTTGCGCGACAGTACGGACCAGGTGTAGTTTTGATACAAACACCCAGTGGATCCGGGTCGGGCTTCCTGATCAACGATCGGGGGCATTGCGTAACGAATTACCACGTGATTGAACAAGAAACCCGCATTGCCGTCACCATTTTCCACCGCAATTCCAATGGCGAATTCTTGCGCAAGCGCATCGACGATATTCAAATCGTCGCACTCAACCCATTTTTCGATCTGGCCTTATTGCAGATTCCACCGCAGAAGGAATTCAAGTTTCGCCCGGTGTTCCTTAACGCCGACGACAAGCAACGCGAAGGAGACCTCGTATTCGGAATCGGCAACCCCTTGGGCCTCGAGCGAAGTGTTTCTCAAGGAATCATCAGCACGAAAAACCGCAGCATCGACGGACTGGTTTATATTCAAACAACGGCCCAAATCAATCCAGGTAACAGCGGTGGCCCGTTGTTCAATTCGCGCGGCGAAGTCATCGGTGTGATTAATATGAAGCGGTTGTTCGGCGAGGGATTGGGCTTCGCAATTCCTGTGTCTTACCTGCGACACTTTCTCAGCAACCGGGATGCATTTGCCTTCGACAAGAACAATCCGAATACGGGGTTTCGCTATTTGGAAGCGCCGAGGCGTCGCAATCCGGATTCGCCACCGAGAGAAAAGAAACGACCCGCGACAAAATGACGGCCTTTGAAATCGCCAAATGGCGATCGGTCCATCATCGGCAACCTGCTTGACGTGGCTTGCCGGCCAAATATGATTCATGATGGACAGCCGAAAGGCTCAAACATCAGTCATCATCAATATTGTTGTCATCCGCGTCGCCGATTGTTCCGATACCGCTTTCTTGGGAAATGGGACTCGACGACATTCCGAATAATGATTCCTCGTTGACCCATGGGATACCGATATGAAGTACCGAATTCGTTTGGCCGACAGCCTTGTTCTTGCAGCGGTTTTGTTCGCTGGAATACCCGCCGCGCAGGCAGACGAGGTCGTTGCCAACGACCAGGTTCTCCCCGCGGATACGACGGTTTACCTAACGATTCATGACGTCAACGAGTTTAAGAGCCGATGGGGCGATTCGTTGTACGGGCAAATGCAAAGCGATCCTGCACTCGCCGACTTTTGGGAGCAAATTCAGGGTCAGCTCAAGGAAGTGTCTCTAGAACTTGAGGAGAATGCCGGCGTCTCACTCGATGAATTGAGTCAGCTACCGCAAGGCGAGATCTCACTTGCTGTCTTTCGATCGCCGGGGCAGCGGATCGCTGTCGTGGCCCTGATGAACTACGGAGACAATGAAACAACCGTCGATACGTTGTTAGACAAACTGGACGACGGGATGGAAGAAGGCGGTGCGGAACGTTCGGTGGAAGAGTTTGACGATACCGAAATCACGGTATTCGAATTGAAACCCGATGCCGAGCCCGATCCGCGTCCCGGGGCCATCAAGAATATTGCCTATTTTCGATCCGATTCGGTTTTGGCATTCTCCACGGAAGTCTATGGGCTCGAAACCGTACTTGCCCGATGGGATGGGCAACACTCCGACACGCTGGCTTCCGGACCGGTCTATCAGTATATCGCAGCCAAGTGCCGCCCTGAGGGCGAGCAACCAGTACTCAGTTGGTACATCGATCCGATCAAGCTCGTCACCGACGCGGTATCGGCAACACAGGCGAACAATCCCGGTGCTCAAATGATGATGGCCGTACTCCCATCAACGGGTGTGACACGGCTGAAAGGCATCGGCGGCTCGCTTGATTTGGCGACCGAAGAGTTTGACAGTGTCTCCCGCACGT
Organism: Planctomycetaceae bacterium; assembly: GCA_028284485.1. Taxonomy (GTDB): domain Bacteria; phylum Planctomycetota; class Planctomycetia; order Planctomycetales; family Planctomycetaceae; genus JANQRQ01. Next base: position 124,106 of record JANQRQ010000290.1, read on the forward strand.
TAGTTTACGTCGAACAGCCACCAGCCGGGGTATTGAACATCTTTCAATTCCCTGCAATTGCGTCGACTCCGCCGGATTGGGTCTCGTCCGATACGAACGCATACTTCGGAATCAACTGGGACTTGGAGGCGGCGTATAACGCCGTCGAAACTTTGGTCGACGGTTTTCAAGGGCCCGGCGCGACTGCAAAATACCTAGATAGCCTCGCCGACGAACCCAACGGTCCGAAGCTACATGTCAAGAATGACTTTCTCGACTTTCTCGACGGGCGAATTCACGTGATCACCGATTTCGACGCCGAAGACGAGCAGGGCGCGAACGAATTGCTCGTGGCCTTGGGCCTGCAAGACTCCCAGGGAATTCAAGCCACATTGACGACAATCGAAAATACCGAAGGATTCCCCGGGTCGGTGCGCGAATTTCGGGGAGTTTCTATCTACGAATTGCAAGGACCGCAAACCGTGGCCATCGCCGTCACGAACGACAACTTAGTGATTGCTTCGAAAGCAGAAATGCTGGAAGCGGTCATCCGCAACGACGGCAGCGTCGAATCCCTTGCCGATTCCGATGAGTATCGTCAATTCGAATCGTTTGTTCCTGGCGAAACATCCGGTTTCAGCTTTCAAAAGCAGGATGCCCAAATCCAGACCGCCTATGAGATGATGAAATCATTGCCGCAAAGCGACGAAACGGGGGACCTCGATTTTTCCACACTGCCACCGTTCGAACAGATCAAGAAGTACCTGCGGCCGACCGTCAGCTACTTTGTACCTGATGAGCGCGGCGCGTTTAGCATGAGCTTTTCGTTGGCCGAATAATGACCCATCGGTCGTCCGAATCAGGAATCGCAGCAGTCCTAAAACGATACTTCAGACCAATTGCGGTGTTTAATAACCAGGGCCGCTGCTGGTGAACACAAGTCTCGTGCGGCCCAGTTGAACGAAAACCGTCTGCCCACTTCTGGCGCGTTGTTGACACCCGGACAACGATCGCGGAGAACGCTCATGTTTCGATTCCTGACTTTGGTGGTTTGTTGTGCAACGTTGTTTCTAACGTGTTCGTTTCTGCAGTCCGACGAGGTGGATGAAACCGAACCGACCGCCGAGTCGCTGTTCGACAAACTCGATCAAAATGAAGATGGCTTTCTCGATCCCGCGGAAATCCCGGAAGCCCAGCAAAGGTTCTTCTCTCGTTTGCAGCGGATGCGTACCGATGGCAACCAAGGCTCGCTCAGTCGAAAACAGTTTCTCGAACTGATCCAACGGGATGAACAATCTGCCAATCTTGAAGCGGAAACGCCCGACAATCGACGAGGACGGCCCCAATTCAACAATCGATTTGCGCAATCGTTCGATCGCAACAATGATGGTGTCGTGGAACTGACAGAACTTCCCCCTTTCCAGCAGCGCCGTTTCCAATCGGTCTTTGAGGACAAAGATGTCACCGAAATGTCCATCAACGAGTTTCGGCAACACCTGCGAGAATTCCAAACCACAAATCCCAATTCGAATGCACGCGGCGGGCAGTCTGCCGAATCGAATGGACGAGTCGCCGGAAGAATCGCAGCGTTTAATCGCTTCGACACGAATTCCGACGGCACGGTTTTTCTCGATGAAGTTCCCCGCCAAGCCAGGCGAACTGTCGAGATCTGGCTTGAGCAAGCCGGCAAATCGAGCGACGAAGGCCTGACGCGAGACGAAGTTGCCCGCTTATCCAACGGAACCGGCCGTTCTCGTACGCCGACTGGCGAACAAAGCGGTGATCGGAATCAATCTTCACGGAATGACTCTCAGGACAATATGCGTTCCGCGCGTCCGACACCGTTGATCTTCACCAAACTCGATTCTGACGGAGACGGACAGCTTTCCAAGGCAGAGCTTTTGCGCATCCTGAATCGATTCGAAGAATTTGATCGAAACCAAAATGGCGAACTCGACCCCGGCGAATTGCTTGGTTTTCCGCGTGGGGCAGCGCAGCAAAATAACTCCCCACAGAATCGGCGTCCCGAGTTTTCACAACGCGGACAGACGAATGGCAATCGCTTCTTCTTACAATTCGATACAGACGACGACGGCAAGCTTTCGCGCGACGAAGCACCGAATCGGATGCGACAAGATTTTTCGCGCCTCGACAAGAACGAAGATGGCTTTTTGGAGCCGGACGAATTCCCGCGGCCCCCGTTCGCGGGACGCCCCCCTCGCCGCTGATGACCGGCAAGAACGCAGCGATCGAGTCATTCAAATCAATGCGGATCGATTATTCGGACGTCTCGTGTCGCTCAGCGGCTGGTTTCTGAAGATGCTGTACCCACGCTGGTGGAAGATTGAAAAAGACCGAGTCCCGCCGAATGCGAAACTGCTGCAGGTACGAATCCATCGTTTCGCCGATCGATCGTAACCGATCTGCTTCTGCCCGTTTGGCGACCAGCGAACGGACCGGCCGCACGTACATATACTCGAAGTACGAAAGCACTCCACCGGGAGCCAACAATTCGAAATAGGAATCGAAAATCGACTGCACGACATCTGGCGCAAAGTTATTAAGCGGCAGCCCCGAAATGACATAATCGTACGGCTCGGTGAACCGAAAATCCTGCAGCAGGCAGACGTGAATGCTCGATTGATTCGCCACTTTCCGAAATATGGCATTGCTTTCGAACTGTCCCTGCAGCATATCCGCAAAGACCTCATTCACTTCCACCAGATCAAAACAATCCTCTGGCTTGAGCAGCCGTACGATATGCCGAGTGACGGCTCCGGTCCCCGGACCAATTTCGAGGACACGCGCCGATCCCGTGCGTTCTCTTAACGGACGAGTCATCGCCCGCGCGAGAAATCGACTGCTGGGGGCAACCGCACCGGTTGTATGGAATCGCTGGCGAAATTGTCGGAAGAATTCAATCTGGTCGCCGAACAGTCGAGGCACGAAGGATTTCTCTGAAATGGGGATGTCGTTGAAGGAGACGAGGCTGCATCGAATTCGAAGACGATCGAAGTCGTAACAGTATGATCACTGATCGCCCAGAGTTTGCTCTGGCCCCGATTCGTCTCGAAGTTGTTGCAGAATATCGAGGCCGACCAATTTGTTCCATCCTTCGATCAATGCAGCAAACACCAAGCCCGGCTTTCCATCGCCAATCGTTTGCTGGTTGATCCTCGTCACCGGCAGCAGGCAGTAAGGTGTCGACGATGTGAATGCTTCGTCGCATGTATAGACATCGTCGAGGGGGAGGTCCGCAAAGCGAAACGGAATTCCACACTCGTCGGCCAATGTGTTGACAACATCTCGGCTAATGCCGGGCAACGTCGAATCTGCCGAAGGCGTCAGTATCATACCCTCTCGCACGATGAAGAAATTCCCCGTACTGGTTTCGGTGACGAATCCCTGTTGATCGAGCAGCAATGCCGACGCCTGCGGGTCGCTTTGTCGTGCTTCGCGGTCGGCAAGAATCCAGTGTAGGCGGCTGCGCGATTTCACACGTGGATCGACAGTCGCAATCGGGATCTGCCGCAACTCGGGAGTGATTAAGTGTTGACCGTGAATGGATTTCTCGGCCCACAATTCGAAAGGCAATTCAAACGTGTGTATGCCCACGGTTGGAATTCCGGCAGCAGCTCCGCCAACATAAGTAGGGTTCAGCCCGGCCGTCACGAATACAACAATTCCCAAATCGGCTTGTGCGCCGATCAATTGACAATTGTGCTCGACAATTTGCTCAACGATCGACGCCAATTCCTGCTGAGTTTGCTCACAGCGAAAGCCGACTCTTTCCATCGAGTAAGAAAGTCGCTTGAGGTGGTCATCCAGTCGGAACGGTTTGTGGCAGAACGTCCGAATCATTTCCGTAACGGCTGCCCCATGGACCAATCCTTGGTCCTGTACGGAGAGTTTGGCATCCGCGATCGGAACAATTTCCCCATTAACATAAGCCACGGCCTCAGTTGCCCATGGCGCGTCGCGTTCGTTTTGTTCCGGGTCGAATGACAAACGATGTCTCGAATAAAACGGTAGGAAAACTCAACCAGGATGAAACGAATCATCCGGGCTCTCAGCAAAAGCGGAACTCCGGTCCGCACTCTGAATCGACGACGCATATTCGGCAGCGATTATAGCGTTCCCTAACAACGGAAACGAATCGACAGGAGTGACTTCGCCCAATCGACGCGATATACTGCGAACGCAACGATAGGCAACCGTGTCCAACTCGCAGGAGAGACTTCGAGACGATGTCAGTAACAGCTATTTCACCGGGTCAAACCAATATTGGATGGATCGGCACAGGCGTGATGGGATCGAGCATGGTCGGTCACCTGATGGAGGCCGGTTTTTCCGCCACGGTTTTCACCAGAACGAAATCGAAGGCCGATGCCCTGATCAGCCGCGGAGCGAAATGGGCCGACACTCCTAAGGCCGTCGCCGAAGCTTCCGACGTTATCTTCTCGATCGTCGGATTTCCGGAGGATGTGCTCAACGTCATGCTCGGTCCCGACGGTGCGCTTGCCGGCTCGAAATCGGGCAACATTTTGGTCGATATGACCACCAGCGATCCGTCATTGGCGGTGGAGATCTATGAAGCCGCCAAGGAAAAGGGTGTCTACAGCGTCGATGCCCCCGTTTCGGGCGGAGATGTCGGTGCCAAGAACGGCACGTTGTCGATCATGATTGGCGGCGATGCCGATGTTGTCGAAGCACTCAAACCGTGCTGGGACGCGATGGGCCAAACCATCGTTCACCAAGGCGGTGCCGGTGCGGGTCAACACACGAAGATGGTCAATCAAACATTGATTGCTACGAACATGATCGGAGTCTGCGAAGCGCTGTTGTACGGATATAAGGCGGGGCTTGATCTGCCGACCGTCATGAAATCGGTCGCCACAGGAGCCGCGGGAAGTTGGTCCCTGTCGAATCTCGGTCCGCGCATTATGGATAACAACTTCGACCCTGGTTTCTTTGTCGAGCACTTCATCAAAGACATGGGGATAGCGCTCGCCGAAGCCAAGAAGATGAAATTGGCCTTACCCGGTTTGGCGCTAGCCCATCAATTGTACATCGGGCTTCAGGCACAGGGACACGGGCGTGACGGAACGCACGCGTTGCAGCTGGCATTGTCGCAGTTGTCGGGGATTGACTGGAAGGGACGTTGATCGCACTCCCACTCCCAATAAGAAGTGCGGGAATCCTACCGCAGAGAGGATATTGAGATGCCTCGCAAAGGGGAACAATTCGCCGGATTGACAGTTGCTTTGGTCACCCCGTTTCGCGACGGCGACATCGACGAGAGTGCGCTCCGCAAACTGGTCGACTTCCACGTCGAGTCGGGAACTGACTGCGTCAGTCCGGTCGGAACAACCGGCGAAAGTCCGACGCTGTCTCACGAAGAGCATCGCCGCGTCATATCCATTGTTTGCGAGCAAGCAGCCGGCCGCATCAAAGTGATGGCGGGAACCGGGTCAAACAGCACTCAGGAAGCGATCAGCCTCACTGCGTTTGCCAAAGATGCCGGAGCCGATGCCGCCCTGATCGTCGGGCCTTACTACAACAAGCCGACTCAGGAAGGGTTCCTTCGGCACTATCAGGCGATTGCCGATGCGGTCGACTTGCCGATCGTGTTGTATAACATTCCCGGGCGAACTTCGAAGAACATCGAAGCCGAAACAATTGCCAGAATCGGTGAGCACAAAAACGTCGTGGCGGTCAAGGAATCGACCGGCTCGATGGATCAGGCCTCGCAGATCTTGGCGTCAAGTGATCTCACCATTCTCTCGGGAGATGACAGTTTGACCTTGCCGCTATTGTCGCTTGGCGGAAGCGGCGTGGTATCGGTCGCCGGCAATATCGTTCCCGGCGATGTCCGGCAATTGATCACTGCTTTTCGCGAAGGAAATCTCCGTGCGGCTCAAGAATGGCATTACAAGCTCTTTCCGTTGTGCCGCGACATGCTCGGTCTGGCGACCAACCCCATTCCGGTGAAAGCCGCCATGCAATTGCTAGGCCGCGACACCGGCGAAGTCCGCCTGCCGATGACACCGCTCGACGAACAGCAGATTGCTCAACTCAAGAAAACACTGCAAGCATACGGACTGCTGTAGTTTTAGAGGTGTCAAATACGCCACGAAAAAGAGCACATCGCTTTAGAATCGGCACATGGAGGGTTTCGCGATGTTGGCGCAAAGGACTCTTCGACAATTACTGCTTGTTTTGACCATCACCACTGCCCTGGTCTCTGCAAGACCGGTGTACGCCGATGAACGAAATCTGGCTGAAAACACCTACTTAGTGGGGCACATTGCCAGCCTGGACCGCGTGGCGGAAGATGCGCAAAGCATATTTGCGGCGGTGGGAGCGCCTGAGAAATACCGCACGATTGAGGCGGCATTGATCCTGGCAACGCGAGGTCATGGCGCTACCGGTATCGAGACGACGCGCCCAATGGGCTTTGCGATTGCGGATGTCGAATCGGATGAGGTTCTTTACTTTTTTCTACCTGTGCGCGATTCGGCAACGATGTTGGAGATGTTCGACATTTTTGACCCACATCCTGTCGAGGCAAATGTTTTTCAGTTTAGCGTAGACAACCTGAATCTCCGATTAAAGTTCGTTGACAAGTGGGCCTTCGTTTACAACTCAGAACACACATTCTCGGACGAATTCGTCGATCCATTGACTCTGATCGGCGAGACGGCCCAAGAGTACGACGCGGCGTTCACAGTTCGATTGACGGCGTCGGCTGAAAAAAGTCGTGAGTTAATCACCGAAATGGTCCAATCATTAGGTGTGCCTGGGTCGATCGAATCGGCATTGAATGCCCAATTCGAGAAACTCCTGCCGGAATGTCGGGAACTGGTCGTCGGATACAGCATCGACGCGGCAACGCGGGAAGCGATTCTCGACGCGGTTTTAATACCGAACGAGATCAGCACGCTTGCGGTCTATCTAAAACTGCAACAACAACCCGAAAATGAATTGGCATTCCTGATTGATCCGGATGCGGCATTGAGTATCGCTGCGAACATGCCATTGGGGCGCACGCTGCGCGATGGACTGGCGAACTCGATTCTGAAACCCAACGTAACCGGATCATCAGAAAAAGCGGTCGTTCCTGCTTCGAATGAACGTGTGGAGAATCCGACACTGTTGGAATCGGTACCGGAGCTCAAACGCCTGCTTGCGGAATGCCTGGCAAATGAAAGCTGCCATTTCGCCGTGAGTTTCAACGGGAAACAAAAAGCATCGGCAGCGGCGATTCGGCTGACGCGGGCGAAAGAACTGGAGAATGTCCTAGCGGCCTTCATCGAACAACGAAAACTCGAGCAATTGCAGGTCGTCCCGGCTGGCACAGCCGAAATTGAAGGTGAAACTGTCTACTCATTCGATGCAACAGAATTGCTTGACGATGTGGACGCGATCGATGCATTGATAGGCATCGATCGCGTTGTTCATGTGACTTTTCTGACAGATGTCGTCGTCGCTGCGGCCGGTCCCGGCAGTTTGGAGACAATTGAGAATCTCATTCGGCAATTTCGTTCCCCGCAAAATCCCCACACAGAATCATTGCCTGCGGTAAAACAGAATCTATCGATGAAACATTTCGTCAATGACCCCACGGAAGACGACGAATTCGGGCGAATATTATTCGACAACTTTCAAAATCACGACACGTTACAGACGACGTTGCATTTCAGCTCAACAAACATTCGATTGCGAATGCATTTCGAGGAAGCGTACCAACTCTTACCTGCAAAAGGTTATGCAATTTTCATTGATGAATTCAGCACCCACAACCTAGTACTGCTGGGATACTTGTTGTCAGGGCCACCTTCAATCGAAGAGCCGCCCGACGATACCACGGAACCCAAGCCGTAGCCCGATCAACAATCGGTCGTGAGTGCTTTGTCACTGCGTAATCTTTCGGTGGCCGGGGTTGGAGGGCGTAGCCCGAAACGCCGGGGCTTCCTTCGCTTCGCTCTGTCCAGCCCCGGCCACCCAACCTGAATACAAAGCGGTAACAAATCGCACTTAACGTTTTTGCCGAAGGCCATATTCACAATCCAGACACAATTCGTTTTGAAGATTGGCGAGAATTGAGTTTGGCCTTCAGCCAAAGAATGATTTTTGCATCATCCTTCCTGGGGCGTTGCCGCCAGGCTACGGTGAGAGACGGCCTTCAGCCGTCATGGTGCTTGCCAATCGACCGGCGAAATTTGCCGGTTTACACTCGCAGCCCGACACGACTGTGATTCGGTGGCGACCTCTTTCGCCGATCGCCGTTGCTCCGTTCTTGCTCCTCACTTACAAATCGAGCCTCGCTCGATGTTGAAATGTAAGGTTGCCAGGCTCCGCAAGCGCGCATAAGACGTTATGATTCGTTACGTCGCCATTCGAATGCTGATATTGTCGGGACTGCTGCCCTTGATCGGATGCCGTCACTTTCACGATCTGAATTCCGAGGATCGCCTGCAGCGCGGCCTCACGCTCGTCCTACCCGGTATCGAAAGCGCCAGCGTTTTTAATTCCAACGTGGCACAGGGCTTGGACGAGGGCGGCGTTGAAACGGCGATAGTTATCCATGATTGGACAACCGGCCGCGTCTGGAATTTTCTCACTCATCTATGCAATATCGATCGAAACCGACAGCAAGCACAATTCTTGGCTCAGAGAATCGTCGAATACCAGAATCGCTATCCGGGACGACCAGTTAATCTTATCGGCCACTCCGGCGGCGGTGCTCTGACGCTGATGACGCTCGAAGCATTGCCTCCCGATCGTAAAATCAATGCCGCGATTCTGCTGGCACCCGCTATCTCACCGCGCTACGACCTTAGTACGGCCCTTTCAAAAACTGAAGCCGGCATCTGGAACTACTACTCGCCATTCGATGCCTTCTTTCTCGGTGCAAGCACATTGGTTCTCGGAACGATCGACCGTCGGCATACGATCTCAGCGGGTGCGAAGGGATTTCGAATCCCCGATCGGCTTTCGGCAACTGAGGCGGAACTATACAACCGGCAATTGCATCAAGTCCCGTTTTCGTTGCGGATGATCTCCAGTGGCAATCTCGGCGGCCACTTTGGAGCGACCTCGGTTAAGTTCAGCCGTAACTATCTGGCACCGGTCGTGCGCTCACAGCCCTGTTTGTAGCGGCCGCATCGGCGGGCTAATCCTCGCCGATCGAAGTGAGCCGACAGTTCTCTCGACCGCACTGCATGGAATGACCATCAGCAGTGTGCGGCGATCACAACACGGTCAGTTCTCATAGGCAACATCCGAGAGTTTTGTGGAATCAAAAACTGGTTCAACGTATGATCGACTCAACTCGTCCAAGATGTACTCTCTGGGAGAATGACCGTGAAGCAATTCTATTCTGCCTGCATGATCCTCCTTGCAATTTCCACCACGGCGAGCGCCGCCAACGACGTGCATATGGCCAATGGGGTGAAGGTCGGCGAAGTGACCGGAACGTCCGCCATCATTTGGGTTCGTCTGACTTCGCGTGCCGACTACAAAACAGACGGTATCGAATTTCAACTCCCCTCGCTGGTCGAAACGCCCGATGGCGACAAAGTCGACCCAGCAATCGCTTCGCCGGAAGATGGTTACTGCCGTCAAATTCCCAACGGTGCCCGTTTAGAAGACATGCAGTCTGCCGTTCCTGGGACGAGCGGCCAAGTGCGACTGAGGTATTGGGCAGAAGGCGACAGCACGAATGCGACCACAGTCGATTGGATCTCGGTCGACGATTCACGCGACTTCACGCGACAATACCATCTGGATTCGCTGCAGCCGGGAACACGATACGAATTTGTTGTCGAAGGCCGGGCCTCTGCCGATGCCGACATTTCGGCAACGGTGCAAGATTCGTTTCGGACAGCCCCTGCGATTGATGACAGCGACACAGAAGTAACGTTTACTGTGGTCACCGGACAGAATTGGCGCACCCGCGACGACGAGCGCGGCCAGAAGATCTATCCCGTCATGGGGAGCCTCAACCCAAGTTTCTTCGTGCATACCGGCGACATTGTGTACTACGACTCGACGAACCCGTGGGCCACACATATTGATCTCGCCCGGTTCAAGTGGAACCGTACCTACTCGCAACCATTCGTGCGCGACTTCCACAACCGTGTGCCGAGCTACTTCATCAAGGACGATCACGACTCCTGGCAGAACGATTGCTGGCCGACGCAGGCGAACAATCGCATGGGCCAATTCACGTGGGAACAGGGCCGACGGGTCTTCCTGGAGCAGGTGCCGATGGGCGATCGTACCTATCGCACGATTCGATGGGGAAAACATCTCCAGGTGTGGCTTGTTGAGGGACGCGACTATCGCAGTCCGAACGACGCACCGGACGGACCAGAGAAAACGATTTGGGGCAGCGAGCAGAACTCCTGGTTCCGAAAAACGGTGACCGAGTCGGATGCCACCTACCGCGTGTTGATCAGCCCCACTCCGGTATTAGGGCCTGATCACCTGTGGAAGGAAGGCAAAATCGATAATCACGTGGCGTCAGGCCGTACTTGGGAAGGTTCCCGATTGCGAGAATTCATCAGTTCGCAAAACAACATGTACATCGTCTGCGGCGATCGCCATTGGCAGTACGTTTCCGTTGATACTGAAAGCGGACTCCGCGAATACTCGTGTGGACCAACCACCGATCGGCACGCCACGAAATTGCTCAACGACGATCATCGATTGCTACGCTACCTCGGCGAGCGTGGAGGGTTTTTGGCAGTCACTGTCAGTGAAAAGGACGGCGTGCCGTCCATCGCGTTCCGCCATTACGATGTAAACGGCAACGTTGTCAACGAGGACATTCCAAACGACGCATCGTAATCGCTGGCTTCGGACTATGATGCTCGCTTTGAATGACGACTCGTCGCAAGCGGACAACCAAAAGATTCGCCAACCCTGATCGGAACGGTCAGAGGAAAGTGTGTTTTCCGGGGCGACGTGAGCGAAGTCGGCATTAGCAATTGACGTGTGTCTTTATGGTCCGACTCTCTGTCGTCGACCGATTGACTTGGCTTTTGGTGACCGTAACCGTCACCATCGTCGCGCAGAGAGTTTCGTTGGCGTTGACTTCAATTCACGACCGGTTGCTGGATTTCCGTCGTGGCAAACGTCTATTCAACGCTGAAATCGGGCAGAAGTTACTTTTCATCGGTGATGTTACGTGACAGAATAAAAGGTTGACCCGGTTTCGGCACCGCTTACGGTTCCGGTCTTTTACTTTGAATTGGAGGTTGTTACCGGTGATTCTAGGCTTTGGCAAGAAACGCATTGATGACGATGACGAAGAAGTTGAACTCGTAATGTTCCAAGGAGCATTAAACGGGAAAGAAGCGAATTTGGCGGCCAATGCGCGCCTCGCCGAGGCGGGTCTGATACCGGCCAAAGAAATCGTCACAGATGCACTTTCACGTCGGGCCGATACGATCCGCATCGAGCCCAAAGGGGCGACCGCGGCTGTGTCGCTGCTGATTGATGGGATCGCCTATCCCGGTGGCAAATTGCCCAAGCAACAGGCATTGGCTATCACGCAAATCATGAAGCTTCTGTCGGGCCTTGAAATCAAACAACGCAAAAAGCGCCAGGAAGGCGGCATCAAAGCGGAGTTTAGCGATACGCCCTATGAAATCCGTGTGGAAAGCACACCGGTTTCCGGCGGCGCAGAGCGGTTGCTGATACGATCCCGCAACTTAAACGAGGCGCTGAATACGCCTGAGGAACTCGGCTTTCCCGAAGAGATGCGCACCACGATTCGGGAGAAGACCGGAGGCAATAAGGGCATGGTGATGGTCTGCGGTCCGCCGCGCTCCGGATCGACAACGACTGCTTTCGGAGTCTTGAGATCGGTCGATTCATACATCTACACGATCTACTCGTTCCGAGATACCAGCAGCCGCGAAGTGTCGAACATCGTCCCATTCGAAGCATTGGAAGGGGACGATTTGGACGAGACCTTTCAGCGCTGTATTCGAGTCGAAGCCAATATCATTTTCCTCGATCCGATTACCGATGCCGAGACTGCCAAAGTTGTCTTAAAACGCTCGAATGAAGTTTCGTTGATTTCCGAAATCGTCGCCAAAGATGCTGCTGCCGGAATCGTTCAGTGGAACAAATGGATTGAAGACCCTCAGGCGGTCTCAGAAGGTCTGAGTTTGATGATCAGCCAGAAGCTGATCCGAACTTTGTGCCCGGAATGTAAAGAGGCCTTCCGTCCCAACGCCAAGCTGCTTGCCAAAGTGGGACTTTCTGAGGATTTAAAAACGCTGTACCGCAAACCGCGTCCGCCCGAGCAGCCATCGCGTCACGATCCCGATCCGTGCGAGAAATGCGGTGACATTGGTTACATCGGACGAGCAGCGATGTTCGAAATGATTGAGATGACCCCCACCATGCGGGAATTGGTGGCCACCAATCCGACACCCGATGCTGTTCGCAAGCAGGCCCGGATCGACGGAATGCGCTCGATCCAGAAAGACGGTTTGCGGCTGGTGGAGGAAGGCAAGACGTCGCTTGAAGAGCTGCAACGGGTCATGAAATCGTAGTAACCCGTTATCAGTCAGCCACTTCCGAAATTCGCCCCGTTTGCGAGATTGCACCGGCGGCTGATCGACCTACCGACTTACGGGACCCATCCGTTCCGTGAATCTTCGATATTCCCGCAAAATCGGCAAACTATAACGAAGATTCCGATTGTAAGAGTCGATCTTATTATTACGGAAATGATCGGTCGATCATGTACGGCGCATGCTGTAAATCTACAGTCCGCCTGACGGTACGCCTGGTCGTTTCCTACTCCAATATTGCAGATTTCCCCCACGCAGGCGTTAAATGCAAGGAAGCAAGTATCATGAAGTTGTTGCGACACAACGCGTCGATCTGTGCAATGCTGCTCGGGTGTTTGTTGACTGCAGTGACTTCTAGCGGCTGCCAAACAGTAGTAGGGGGGCAGACGCTGCCATCGGAAAATTATCTGTTCGATGACGTGCAATTCTTCCCGGCTGGTCCTGAATTCATCCTTTCGAGGCAGGAGCAGGCGATGGAGCGCTATCGATTGGAAGCCGAGGCCCTGAATGAGGATCTTCAGGGTGATGTCCCGTAGTACGGGTTTTAAGGGGTGGTCGAAGTATGAAGCTGTGGCGATTTAGAAAGACAGGGTTTTTGACGTTACTAGGGGGCGTAGCAGTGTCGGTCATGTCGACCGGTTGCCAAACAACCGTCGGCGGACAGACATTACCATCACCCACGTATTTGACAGACGACGTTCAGTTCTTTCCTGCCGGTCCTGAGTTTATTCTCTCCAAGCAAGAACAAGCGCTGGAACGCTACCGTTTGGAGCAGGAAGGACTCGACGAAGCAGGAGTGGATGATACTCCCTAACTATTGAAACAATTTGTATTGGACGCGGCGTCCTTGGCGCCGCGGCCCCCCGAGTACTACAGTCATCACTGTTATCTTGAAATACTCGTGCGCTGTTCACCCGAATATGGCGCTTTGTCATCGGGTGAAGTAGTGCCAGGGGGGACGAGCCCTCCGCGATTGACGATTTGAGGATGCGATACCGAAAGGTATCTCCTGATGTCGTCGGTCGGCGGAGGGTTTCCTTTTTATGGTCGATGCAAATCGGTTGATCGTTTCGTTGCGTCGATTCGCAGGTCCATTGCTCTTGCAGTGTCTCGGAATTGCCGCAGCGAAACTATCTCCCTCGATCAGGAAACCGTACTTCACGCGGCGCAACCAGCTCGGCAATCGGTGGAATATCGAACTGCTCGAGTAACCCAAAGCAGAATAGTTCCGGCGATTGATTCACAGACAAATCGCGCGTGATGACCTCCTTCAGGCTACGAAGCGCATCGTAAAGGTCGACTTGATCGATCGAATCGGGGGAGAGTGCTGCAGCGATTAACGAAAACAGACTACTCCGCGGACCGACGGCCACAACTCGCACAGGAGCTGCGGTTCGAGTGCGAGCCCATCTTGCGACGGCACGTAATTGCGATACCTGCAAGCCCAGCGGACGTTCGCCGACTGCCGCAACGAGTAACGCAAATAAGAAGTTTCGCTGCGAGATTGCCGATTCGCCCAGGTAAAACGGATCGACAGCCAGAACGGTGGCACCTGAACCTAGCAACTTCTCAGCCATGTCACCCACCGCGACGCGCCCGTCATCTGAAACGAGGATAACCGTTTCGGTCGATGAAATCTCGGGAGTCAGCTCGATGGCAGGCACGGTCCAATCCGTACCAATCGTCAGTCGATGCGCGGCTGCCGCACCGGTTGTGAGCAGCAACGATTCCGTTTTGACCTGTGTCACTTTGTAGTCATGCACGTGGACAACGTCTTCCAAGGCCCGGCGACGCATGTCTCGCGATGCATCGGTATCGGACTGTTCCGAGGGCTGCCGAGGAAGATCTCTGCTCAAGTCGACCGCCAAACTATGAAAGTCGGCATTGTCGGGGGGGACTTCAATGTGCAGATCCCATTTGGGTTTGAGTTCGTCCGTACTTTCCATCTCGTTGGTGTCGTAACTCTGGTCGTCGGCAAAAAAGAACTCTCCGATCATGCGGTAGAGTGCCTCGCGGTTGTCTTGCTCGAAGTTGTGAGAACCGGGATCGAAGTTCACGTGAGCACGCAGGTGATCCAGGCTGCCATATAGTCTGTAAATCGGTCGCGCCGCATCGAGCAGCGGCGGCAAGGCATGACCGGCTTTGAAGCAGCATCCATCATTGGCGTTGAATGACAACAGCGTCGGGCGAGGAGCACGCATCGCCGTCAAATGGGCATAGTCGGCCACGGTCGCCAAGTCGTTGGGAGTCTGCTCGGAATCACCCAAGTCGGAAAAGTTATGAGCGCGTGTTCGAAAACTCGAATAACCTGCCACCGGGTCGGATAGCGTGACCCGCTCGTCGAGTGAGCTAATCACGATTGTCTGCCAACCCCCTCCCGACAGCCCCGCGACGGCCACGCGATTCGGGTCAGCATGTTCCAGCGTCAAGAGGAAGTCGATCGCCCGGCTCATCGCCAGATAAAAGGGGGCCAGCCCGCTGGTGCCACACAAATCAAGTTGATTCATGCGGTAGTGATTGAATCCATCAGTATTCAGTTGCCCCATACCAAGCCATTCGACATTCAGCGCCAACATGCCGCGTTTCGCCAGATTGATGCAGCGGATCTGTTTGTACTCGGCCGCCTTTCCGTTCCGGCGATCGTGGCCGTTAACGTTCAGGACGACGGGGACGCGTCCGCGCAAATCGGTCGGCTCGTACAACAAAGCAGGAATCCACATTCCGGGGACAGCCTCGTAACGCAACTTCTTGATGCGGTAACCCGGCCCACCGTCAATTGTGTCGACCCAGGCGACACGCAATTTTGCATCCCGCCATTTCGCAGCTTCCCCGCGGAACACAATCCGGTTCAATGTGTCGCGTCGCATCCGACTCGCGTGCTGTTCCCATTCGCGAACCGATTTCACATCGGGCATCGGAGGCACACGGGATTCCGTAAAAACCTGAACTTCCGAAAGCGGCAAATCCTTCGGCAAGACCGAATACTGAAGCGCTTCGCTGATTGTTATCCCATCGGCTGAATACGCCGCCGATGCCAATACCAGTAGTGACAATAACAAGCCCAATGGAATACGGCGGTACATCGGCAGGTCTCCTGGTCTCAATGCGGTCGAGCTGGGGGCAAATGTTGGAATCCGGCTGCACTCGCTTAAGAGATTGATTCGCCCGAAACGGTATAACGTGCCAAGGCTCGTGGAGCCGGTTTCGCGTGCGGCGCACGCCATTGTCCCCCACTTTTCGGTCGGATCGCAAGCGAATAGCGACAGCCCGGTTGCCACGATAAGATGGAAGTTCACCCTCTTAAGGGGAATCTCTAAGCGATAAAGGGAACGAGAGATCGACGCCTTATGAAAATCAATCGATATTACGTCATTACAAGTTGGATACTGATTGCATCCGCCGCCTGCTTGTGCACCATGTCGCTTTTGGTTGCGGATGAACGGGCTTCGAGCCAACCCACCGTTGACGAATCGCAGCCAAATCGCGTCGCGCGCTACGGCATCGACCAACGGATTCCATGGACGACCTCCCGCATTACCGGTTCCCCGGAGCCACCACTACCCTACCAGTTGATCCGCGCATTCCCCAAACTGAAATTCGAGCAGCCGGTCGATATTACTTCGGCCCCGGACACCGATCGACTCTTTGTCGTCGAGTTGAACGGCAAGATTTTTTCGTTTCCGAACGATCAACAAATCGCTGAACCTGATTTGGCGATGGACTTGATGGCTGCTATTCCCGATGCGACGCGCGTTTACGGACTGACGTTTCATCCCGAATTCGAAAGGAATCGGTTCTGCTACATTTCATACATTCGTCAGCCGGAAGATCCCGATGGAACGCAAGTATCTCGGTTTATGGTTTCGAATACGGATGTCCCAGTCATCGATCCGAATAGCGAATTTCGAATCATCACTTGGAAGGCCGGCGGCCATAACGGCGCCTGCTTAAAGTTTGGACCGGATGGCTACCTGTATGTTTCCACCGGCGATGGTTCGGGAGCATTTCCGCCTGATAGTCTGCACGCTGGACAGGATGTGTCATCGCTGCTTGCGGCAATCCTCAGAATTGATGTCGATCATCCGACTGCCGAGACGGCCTATTCCATCCCCGAAGACAATCCGTTCGTTGACCATGCCGGGGCGCGGGGCGAGATTTGGAGCTACGGATTTCGCAACCCTTGGAAGATGAGTTTCGATTCAACAACGGGTGACCTGTGGGTCGGCGACGTCGGCTGGGAACTTTGGGAATTGGTTTACCGCGTTGTGCGCGGCGGTAACTACGGCTGGAGCATTGTCGAGGGAAGCCAGCCGGTTCATCCGGAGCGAAAGCGTGGCCCGACGCCAATTCTTCCACCGACAGTGCAGCATTCGCACATCGAATCGCGGTCGGTGACTGGTGGTTATGTATATCACGGTGCGCGTTTGCCCGATCTGGAAGGTGAGTACATTTACGGCGACTATGTCACGGGAAAGATTTGGGGATTGCGTCACGACGGCCAAGCTGTCGTCGAATTACAGGAACTGGCGGACACCACAATTCAAATCATTTCGTTTGCCGTGGATAACACCGATGAGCTGTTGGTGATGGACTATTCCGGAACGCTGCACTACTTGCAGGCAAATCCCAGATTGGAAAGTAACCTCGATTTTCCGACCCGATTGACAGAGACCGGGCTGTTCGCTTCCGTGCCTGACCACCAAATGGCGGATGGCGTCGTTCCCTATTCGATCAATGCAGAACCATGGGCCGACGGTGCCATACCTAGCCGATTTCTGGCAGTTCCAGAGGCTGGAACAATCGGCGTTTGGCGGGACCAGAATGTGCAACAAGGCCAAGTCAAAGGAGACTGGGCCTTTCCCTCGGATACCGTTCTGGCAAAGACGCTTTCGATGGAAATGGAAAAAGGCAATCCGGAAAGTCTCCGGCATTTAGAAACACAAATCCTGCATTACGACCAGGATACCTGGCGTGGATACACCTATATTTGGAATGACGAACAGACCGATGCGGTGCTGTCGGACCCGGATGGAGAAGATCGCGTTTTCACTGTGCAAGACGCCACCGCACCAGGAGGCCAGCTTGAGCTGCAATGGCATTTTGCCAGCCGCGCGGAATGTCTTCTCTGCCATACGACACGATCCGGATCCATTCATGGATTTCGACTGGAGCAGCTAAATCGAGACCACGCTTACGGTCCGGTGACTGGAAACCAATTGGCGACTCTCGAGCATCTCGGGTTGTTTGACGACCCATTGCCCGAGTCACCGCCCAAAATCACTGACCCCTACGACGCGTCGGCAGACATCAACGAACGCGCGAGGGCTTACCTGCATATCAACTGCGCGCACTGCCATCGACGCGGCGGCGGCGGAACGGCTGCCATCGACGTTCAGCATCACCACTCGCTGCAAAAGACGAATTTGCTCGATGCACGGCCGACACAAGGAACATTCGGAATTCATAGCGCCGAAGTCCTCGCTCCGGGGAATCCTTACCGTTCCGTGCTCTATTACCGAATGGCCAAACTCGGCCGCGGACGTATGCCTTACTTCGGCTCGACCATCGTCGATGAGAGAGGTGTCGGCTTGATTCACGACTGGATTGCATCGCTTTCGACTGTTGCTCAATCACCAGGCAGCGATGAGGTTGCCGAACAAGAAGCGAAACAGTCACTGACAAAGTTGCTGCAACGCACCCAAGATCGCAAGTTCGATTCTGCAACCCTCGCAGCTGATGTTAAAGACATTTTGGCATCGACAAGCGGCGCACTGGTGACGCTACACGCCATCGATGACGGCCGGATCAATGGAGACTTGCAACAGATGATCGTTGATGCGGCAGCATCGCATGTCGACGTACAGGTCCGGGATCTGTTCGAACGGTTTCTGCCGGACGATCGGCGAAGTAAGCGCTTGGGAGCTGCCATCAAGCCGGATCAAATCCTGAGTATCGCGGGCAATGCCGAACGCGGGCGAGAGTTGTTTCTCAAGTCAGCCGGCGTACAGTGCCGCAACTGCCACAGGATCGACAATCAGGGCAAGCAAGTCGGCCCCGACCTGAACGAAATCGGGAAAAAGTCGACACGCGCCCAAATCCTGGAAAGCATTCTCGAGCCTTCGAAGAAAATCGAAACTCCGTACCTGACCTATCTCGTCGAAACGGCAAACGGCATCGTGCACACGGGACTATTAGTGAAACAAGGGCCGGAAGGAATTGTGCTGAAGGATGCCCTCGGAAACGACGTGCAGGTTTCGGCCGACGATGTGGAAGTTTTGGTCCCCCAGCCCAAATCACTGATGCCGGACCTATTGCTGCGGGACATGACCGCCCAAGAGGTCGCCGATCTTTTGGAGTTCCTCACTACGCTGAAGAATGCACCGTGATAAGGAATGTGGCCGGACGATTCATTTTGTCGACGCGTTGAATTCAGTCGAGGTTTGCGACTCTTTCAGGCCTCTGGCCAGCAATCCAACACCCGACGCAGCGTGACCAATTGCCCGATGTGGTACGCATTATGATCGGCAAGCAACAATGCCTCGCGCAGAAGAGTCTGCCCATCGCCATGCGCGAATGGTTCGTGCAAATCGACAGACTCGTCGGAAATGAGTTCACACATCGCCTGCAAATCGAGTTGAAAGGCAGCAACGCATTGCTGCCACGCCTGCTCATGCGGGGGACCTGCCGTCTCAGGCCAGTACCCATCAGGAAAATCAGGCGAAATATGCTCAGCGTCGCGACTGAATTCCAAAATATCCCATTGGCAGATCCGCATGTGCTCCAACAACTGCCAAAGAGTATGCGGCAACGACTCTGGCTTGTGCGACTGGCATTCGACAGGCACATCGCTGACCGCCCGTTCGAATCCGACGTGAGCGTTGCCGACCGTTAGCAGCCACACCAATTGTTCGCGTAGGGCTCGGTCATTTGCCATAGATGTGCCTCGAACATTTCCCCTCGGCGCACTGGAAGCGCCTTTCAGGCCAGAATTCCTGCAATCGGCTTGCCGATGATCAATTGGTGTGGACGCTGCAGCGAATCGTAAATGATCGTGTCCTGCGGGATCCCCAGTAAGTGATAAATTGTCGCGGCGAAGTCAGCAGGGTCGTGCGGGTTTTCCGTCGGATAGGCAGCCGACGCATCCGAGGCCCCGTAGATGGTTCCCGGACGAATTCCGGCACCGGCGACGGCCAAGGAATAAACCCAAGGCCAATGATCGCGTCCTGCTTTGTTGTTAATGGCGGGGGTTCTGCCGAACTCCGCATTGACGACCACCAACGTGTCGTCCAACATTCCTCGCTCATCCAAATCTTCAAACAATGCGGAAAAGGCCGCATCCAATGTCGGGGCCAATGATTCTTTCATTTGACCAAAGTTATTGCTGTGCGTGTCCCACGACCCTTTGGGCGTATGGCAGTAGCTGATGTTAACCATGGGGACGTTCGATTCCGCCAGTCGCCGGGCTAGCAAACAGCGATAGCCAAACTCCGTGTTGCCGTATCGTTCCCGCGTTGCTGCCGATTCAGAAGAAAGGTCGAACGCCTGGCGAGTGGCGCTACTTCCCAACAAATCGAACGCACGTTGGTAAAATCCATCGAGATTGGCTGCTTCGCCCGATTCCGCAATCAATCGTCGCTGCCGATCGAATTGCTGCAGCAGGTTTCGGCGGGCCGCCAAGCGGACCTCGGTCAAATCGTCGTTGGGGCGTACCGCTTCGATTTGAACGTCGTCCCCGGCTAACGATTGATCGACAACAAAGCTGGAATGAACAGCCCCCAGAAAGCCCGGCAGTTGCCCATGCAGAACCGTGCCGTTGTTGCGTCGCATCAACGGGCCGATTCGCACCCAGGTCGGCAGCGACTCGGTCGACGGGCGAATCGAATTGAGGACCGCGCCAAATGGGGGAAAGTCCGTATCGGAAGGCGGAAAATCTCCCCGCGATTTGATGGAAGCCGGATGCTTATGCCCCGTTTGTGCCGGAAGACAAGCTTGCACGTGGTTCGGGTTCTCGTGCGTCATCGAACGCACGACGGCAATTCGATGCGCCAGCATTGCCGTTTTCGGTAGGACCTCGGAAAACTGAATACCGGGGATCGATGTGGCAATTGCCTGGAACTCGCCACGAACTTCGGCAGGTCCGTGCGGCTTGGGGTCAAATGTCTCCTGCTGCGGATGCCCGCCATGCAAGAACATCATAATGACACGTTTCGCGCGGCCGAATGTTCCCGAACTGACTTCACCCAACTCTTGAGCACGCAATAGGTCCGGAAGTGTTAGCGCTAATCCGCCCAATCCCCCGAGGCGCAGAACTTGTCGGCGATTCCATGTCGCCTGGCGCAAAAAGTCGCGGCATCCCCCGCAGTTACTTCCCGCTCGCGCGCTGGCGGCGTCTCCCATGCGACTCCCCCACGATCTTGACTACCCACTGGTGGTCCGACAAATGGTGTAGAAATTATATCGTCATAGACCGATACAAACAAACACCATTTACCGAGGCAGTGTCGAGCATTTCCCCACGGTGGTGAAAGTGTTGCTGCCGGGGCGATTCTTACGGCATTGTCGAGACAAGGCCGCGAATCAATCCGCCGTCATCCGATAACTCACTGAGAATTGGTGGGCCGTAATATCTTTTGCGTATTTTGATTCCGTCGTTAATCGCCGGGTAGCGACATTGTAGGTGATGACCCGAATCTCATTTTGTGCCGGTAACAAGCGATACAGACGCAACGAGCCGTCACCGGAATAGTCCGACAGGCATTCATGAACCAGGTTTCCATGCACACCCGTCGCAATCGTATGCAGGGATTGGGTTCTCGATTGGTCGCCGCAGCAGATGAGAAAGATATTGGCATGGCGACTTAAACACTTCTCCCACATTTGCTGCGGGGAGTTGCCTCGCTTACCGTGCCGCTTGGACCAAGTCATTCGGCCTTTGGGAGCGTCAAAATAGTCGCGTGCCGTTTTGGGTCGGTCTCGTGGGCCGAGATACATATGTGTGGTCACCACGACACGCCGTTTGCTGTTCCGTGTCAGCACGTCATTGGCCCATTCGAGGACATCGTCGGGGGCGTTACACTCCAAGTGCAGTACCATCATTTCAAGATCGCCGGCCGAAAACAGTTGATAACTGTTCGCGTTGTTCTTGAATTGCCCACCGTACCATCTGAAGTCGGCATACAGTTCCGCGGGAAATTGATCAATAAAGTTTTGGGCGTGACCGTTACTCAGCATGTCGTGATTCCCGAGGGAAAACCCATAAGGGATTCGGCCGTGCAGCTTGATCATCGCACGCCGAGCAACCTGCCATTGGTCGTCACTTTCGTAATCATCAACGATGTCGCCGACATGACTTACGAATTTGATGTTTTGCGCCCGGGAGTTTTTGATAATCCAATCAATTTGCTTGGTGAACAACTCGGGATTTCTAGCTGCGTACACCTGCGTATCGGGCAGCACAACAATGCTAAACGACTTTGAAGGCGCAGCATCCAACGGCTGCTGATCGTCGGCGATTGACGATCGAACGGCATACATCCCCACCAGCAAGGCGAGCAACGATTTGTAGAAGCGGTGCACCGCTACACTCCGAGAATTCGGCCTCAAAGAATTGACCTGAGTCGACGACAAGAAGAAGGGAACGCATTAGTCGAAACACTCTGTGCGTGACATCATTTGTAACAAATTTCTTGGGCCGCGTCACGTAATGATCGCCCCTGGTAACGCTACCTCGTATGCTGGCAGACACGAACATAATTCACTAGCATTCGCCCGTTAATAAGAACTTTGAGCCGGGTCGTGTGAATTCAGATGCATACGCCCCGCGAAATGGGTCCGCTTCATAAATTTTGGATTCCCGTGCTGCATACCATGTTGGAAATCGTTTCCGGGGGACAAACTGGCGTCGATCGCGCAGCTTTGGATGCTGCCTTGGATCAGGGATTCGAGTGCGGCGGCTGGTGCCCTCGCGGCCGAAAAGCGGAAGACGGTATTATCGGGCAGCGGTATCCGTTGCAAGAAACGCCGTCGAAGTCTTACTCCCAGCGCACAAAATGGAATGTCCGAGATTCGGACGGTACGCTCATCTTATGCATCGGCCCGTTGAGCGGTGGGACGGCACTGACGAAGTCTGCAACGGAAACACAGTCGAAGCCCTGTTTTGTCGTGGACCTGAATCAACATGACCCGATCGACGCCATTCTCGAGTGGATTACAACGCACCAAATCCATATTTTGAATGTCGCCGGTCCCCGTGAAAGCCAATGTCCCGGCATTGCGGATCTGGCGACCACGTTTCTGATACGGTTGTTCGCATCGCTCGTTGAAAAAGATCCCGTGCAAAACTAATTCGATTCGGACGGCACGATGCTGCGGGATTAAACGTTTCTCTTGTATCCAAATTCGTTCTGCCGGTCATCGACGGCGAACCGCAAACCAAACTGAGAAGTCTTATGTCGCGACAATACATCATGTCTATCGAGGGCCTCACTCGGATCTACGAGCAAAAAGAAGTTTTGCACGATATCTGGCTGGCGTTTTTCCCAGGGGCCAAGATCGGCGTCCTCGGGGAGAACGGCTCTGGGAAGAGTACCTTGCTGAGAATCATGGCCGGTGAAGATCAGGACTACATGGGTACGGTCCGACCGCTGAAGGGAATCAAAATCGGATACTTCCCGCAAGAACCACGTTTGGACGATTCACTGACCGTGGAAGAGTGCCTGCAACAGGCGGTCGAAGACTCTCGCCAGGTGCTCGATCGGTTTAACGAATTGAATATGAAGCTAGCGGAAGATTTGTCTCCCGAGGAAATGGAGAAGGTCCTCGACGAACAGGCGCGTGTTCAGGATCAAATCGACGCCGCCAATCTGTGGGAATTGGACCGGACACTCGAGATGGCCAGCGATGCCATGCGACTACCGCCCGGCGATGCCAAAATTGAACATCTTTCCGGGGGTGAAAAACGGCGAGTCGCGTTATGCGTCATCCTGCTGCAAAGCCCCGACATGCTGCTGCTCGACGAACCGACCAACCATCTCGATGCAGAATCGGTGGCATGGCTCGAACGGTTTTTGGACGAGTTTCCCGGGACCGTCGTTGCCGTGACGCACGATCGCTACTTCCTGGATAATGTCGCCGGTTGGATCTTGGAACTCGACCGCGGAGAAGGATATCCCTACGAAGGGAACTACTCGTCATGGTTGGAGCAAAAGCAGGCACGCTTGCGGGTCGAGGAAAACAAAGAGACACGCCGGCAGCGAACGCTCGGCCGTGAGTTGGATTGGGTCCGCATGTCTCCCAAAGCGCGGTCCACGAAAAATAAAGCCCGTTTACAACGATACGAGGAACTAGCCGCCCAAAAGTATGATGCCCGCGACGACGCCTCGGTCATTCAAATTCCGGTTTCCAAACCGCTCGGCGATTTAGTGGTTCGCGCGGAGAATCTTTCCAAAGCATTCGACGACAAACTGCTGTTTGAAAATCTCGAGTTCGATTTACCACGTGGCGGTATTGTCGGTGTGATTGGCCCCAACGGCGCCGGCAAAACGACATTGTTCAAAATGATTATGGGCCAGGAAGAACCGACCGAGGGAACCTTGCGGATCGGCAACACGGTGATGCTGTCTTACGTCGATCAAACGCGTGATGCATTGAGTCCCGAGAAAACGATCTACGAAGAGGTTTCCGGAGGTCTCGATTTGCTGGAAGTCGGCGGGACCGAAATCCATGCCCGCAGCTACGTCGGTCGGTTCAATTTCAAGGGACCCGACCAACAGAAACTTGTCGGCCAATTGTCAGGTGGGGAAAGAAACCGCGTGCATTTGGCCAAGCTATTGCGGTCTGGTGGGAATTTGCTGTTGCTGGACGAACCAACCAACGATCTCGACGTCGACACGCTGCGATCGTTGGAAGAAGGCCTTATGGAATTCGGCGGCTGCGCGATGGTCACGAGCCACGATCGCTGGTTTCTCGATCGAATTGCGACGCACATTCTGGCCTTCGAAGGAGGTAGTTCGGTCGTCTGGTTTGAAGGCAACTACAAAATGTACGAGATCCAGCGTAAAGAGCGACTCGGGCGGGAAGCCGATCAACCGCACCGCATTCGGTATCGCCGGCTGTCTACTTGAGGGAGCATGTGACGATCAACGCGGCCAAGCTTGCAAAAGCTCATGCTAGGAATTCTCGGAATTCGCCGGCTCTTCCGGAGCGAACATATCAGGCGAAACCGGAATCTTCTCGTGATCCGGTTCAACATCGATAATTTCGTCGGTCAGCAGGTAAAGATAAAACTGAACCAACGTGGCGAATTGAGTGTTGGGATCGGCCTCCAGGACCTTGCGAAAATACCGTTCTGCCTGTTGGAGATTTCCCACTTCGAGATGGCCGATCGCAATGTTCCATAACAAAGCTCCACTCTCACCGGCATGACGATAGACCAAATCTTCGACCGCTGCGGTGTGCTGGATCGGCCAGATGATTCGCTCATTCCCGATGAGCGGCGCCGGCGGCTGGGCCAACGGCAACGTCTGCACCAAGCCTGTTAACCGCTTCCGATCGCGGAGCTTGATCTCCTCATTCCAAAGATCAAGCGATTCGGCATAACCGGCATTGGCGAGGTGCACCAGGGCGGCAACGGCACGCCATTCGATCGATCCGAGTCGGCTTTCATCGAAATCCTCTTCTGACTCGCTGTACCCGGTGATAATCAGTTCGATCTGACGAATGACCTGCAGCGCTTCATCGGCTCGACCAACTTCCATTAACAGTATTGCCTGCATTCGCTGAGCTTGCAGGTTTTGAACGAGCTCGCTCGGGTCGACGCTTTCCAAAGTTTCGAGTGCCAACGCCGAAAACCCCAGCTGGCTAAGCCGTTGGGCCGTTGCGAACCAGTTCTTCTCCTTGTCGGGGTTCTTGTCGAGTTGCTCGCGAACTTCGCTCAATTCGGATTCGTAAAGGTCCCGGAGCGCCCCATACTGCTGATCAAAGCTCTCTGCTTGCTCCCCACCCGGATCATTCGCCGCAAGCAGTTCCTCGGTGGCATGCAGTTCGCGCAACGCAAGGTCTTTCTTGTCAAACTGAATGTACATATCCATTAACGCCATATGCGCCAATTGATTGTCCGGCTCGATGATCAAGGCTTGGTTGTATGCATGCACAGTCTGGTAGTACCGCAGGATCGATGCATCGGGGCATAAAGTCTTCTCGAAGTCGTGCAGTGCACGATACGCCGCTCCCAACTGACGAAAGGCGTGCGCATTGTTGGGATCTCTGACAAGGCCCTCGTTAGCGGCCCGCACGACCAAGTAGATCAACGAAAGCGAAGTGGCGTGGTCTCCGGCAAGAATGCCGAGCGAGCTGATGTAATGGTCGGAACGACGTACCGAATTTGGAACTGGTTCGTCATACGGCGTGAGGATTTTCTTGTAGACCGACTGCGGCTGCGGCCAGTCAATTCGAGCGACCGAGTTCTCATCACCTTCCACATTGGTACGGAAGGCGGCATCGACAAAGCTGAATCGATTGCGATCGAGAAACTCAGAAAGTTCGGCGTCGTCGGTATCGGTACGATAAAAGATGGCTGTCGTCACCCCCAACTTGGCCAATTGCCAGCTATCGGGCGAGTACAGCAAATCCCGGTAGGTTTGATAATCCAAATCCTTGTTGGGATTGGTGATGGGAAACAATCGTGGAATGACGTGTGTGATGCGAAAGCGGTTGAAGATCTCTTTCCAAAGTTCGCTGTCGCCGACCCACGATGTGGGGCTACCATCGGCTTCCGGATCGAGTTGCAGCGACTCCAGAATTCCGGTTTGGGGAGCTTCTTCGTCTTGTTCTTCGGCGATGCGCAAAGCATGGCGAGCCTGATCATGCAGCAGCAAAATGTCGTTGTCCCCTTCCCCGGCGTAGAGGCTGACGCGCGAATCGACAAAGGGACGTTGGTCGACCCAGATCAGCAAATCGCCCTGCGCGGGCACAAAATTGAAGGGCCGATCGTCGAATGACCCTTCCAGGTCGCTGCGAAACCCTTCAATAGCCAAAACCAACCGTGGATGAAAGCCGACTCCGATTTGGGCACCATCGGGTCCCGACAAACGGTCGCTGCTGCCCAGAAACGCGAGTGCAAATATCGCCAGAACGGTCACAGCACGACCACCTCGGGAAAACACAAGCTCGCGAGTTTCGATCGAATAGGTCTGCCGAAAGTTCGATTGATACCATTGCTGAGCATTCAACGTTCCCAAGGCACAGGCCACTAAGGCGGCAGCGGGAAGATTCTGTCCGACCGACGCCGCAAAAAGACAGAACCCCACGTAAACCAATAACATTCCCCAGTCACATTTCGCCCGGTTAAGAATAAACGCCACACCAGCGGTAACTAACGTAAAGATGCCCGCCAGACTGTGAACTCGTAATGACGACCAGAATCCCGAATCGAGAATGGAGTAGTTCATATGTTCTGCGGTCGACATCGCTGACGCGGCTGAAGATGCGGCATAATCGCGAAGCACGGGGTAGTCCGTCCCGTACAACACCGTCGGCGACAACCAGGCATGCCAACCAAAGGGATTGCCTAACGCGGCAACGACCGACGCACCCACGGCAAAACACAGCTGCCGATGTGCACCCGACGAAAGGGCATTCGAACCGCCGGCCATGCGACCGATGGTCGAACCGACTGCGTATAGGATCAACAAGCACAGTCCGAGATACAGTTTTGGATCCAGATTGCTCCAAATGAGCACGATGGGAACCAACCACCAAATCTGCCGCGAACTCGGATCGAGCCGCCAACAGAATAGAATCCACAATACCAAAGCAAGACCCAACAAAGTGATCACGTCGGGCAAGGCAATGAACTGCGGGTAGCAGGCTAAAAGCGCTAAGGCTCCCATAACGGAACCCCACCACGACGAAACGTTTGGCTGAGAAATTCGACCGACAAGCCAAAACGTGATCGCTGCCAGCAATGCCGTAAAGATCGAAATGCCAATCGCCCCGGAAAGGGAAAAGATTCCCGCGACCGCTAAGTCAAACAACCAGGAGAGATTGATCCATTGATGATCGGAGGCCGTCGACGAGAAAACATCAACTGACGGAGGCAACCAACCATTGCTAGCGATGTACTGTCCGGTTTTAATGTGCACCAAAGTCCGCGTATCGTGGATTTGCACGCAGCCCATTAAAAACGCCAGCAGAACGACCGCCCACCGCAGCACAAAGTCGCCTCGAATCGCTTCATCTTCGACCAGTTCCGGCGTCAGTGGCTCCCATTCGGGGAGCCCCTCATCATCCGGTATCTCCGTGGGCTCTCCCGCAGCCGATTCCTCATCGGCTGGAGCCTCGACGTCTGAATCGCCTTCGGTCGATTCGCTGGCCGGACTCTCAGACGCCGGTTCCGTCGAATCGCCGTCCGATGGAGGTTTTTGGGCAGGCGCACGCCCCTCGTCGTCGGGGTCGTTACGGGAGGCGTCTTGCGGCGGAGTTGCGTC
The DNA here is from genome assembly GCA_028284485.1 of Planctomycetaceae bacterium. GTDB lineage: Bacteria > Planctomycetota > Planctomycetia > Planctomycetales > Planctomycetaceae > JANQRQ01. Next base: position 152,163 of record JANQRQ010000290.1, read on the forward strand.
GTCGTCGAACGTTGTCACGGAGCTTCTCAGTATTGTCAGAGGTTACAAAAAAGAGTTCCGTCCGGCAGGGGCCCGCACAATACGATCAACCGTCCGATCGCAGCCATGGAGAGTTTTCTCAAATAGACAGTTCGATAATGACAACGCCGACGCACCTTCGCACGATGTGCACGCACGAGAAAATCCTGTGCCATGTCGTGCTCGCGTTCCAATAATTCGATACAGAAACTCCCTTAGCTCCATGGCAGCGGAACCAGGTAAACGGAATTTTTGGGGGGTTATTGGTTCCAATGCTACGCCCTATTGCAGAGCCTGGTCAAGCATGAACAAACAGCTCGATGAACGGTTCCACGATTCGAACTGTTCGGCTTATGACAACAGTTACTACGCCGAGAACCGGCGGAATGTTGGCGAAACTCGTTGAACGAGACAGCCTCGTTGGCAGCGTGCGAATAGCCGTTCCAGACAACGGATTTACAATCGATATAACCGCTAAACGGACTCGCTTCGAGGGCAGAATCGTCCGCTTGGCCAGCGGAGACCTCGCTGCTCATCCAATCCGATCGGTTCCGACCCATTTCTGCAGGGCCTCGGGCACGGCAATCGAGCCATCGGCCTGCTGGTTATTCTCCAACAGGGCAATCAGGGCCCGAGAAATGGCAATGGCCGTACCATTGAGCGTGTGTACAAATTGTGTCCCTTTGGTCTTCGCCGACTTGCAGCGAATATTCAGACGCCGCGCCTGATAGTCGGTGCAATTCGATGCCGAGGTCACTTCGCCGTAGTCACCACGGCCGGCCATCCAGGCTTCGAGGTCGTATTTCCGATAGGCCGGCCCGCCCAAATCACCCGTGCAGGTATCGACCACGCGATAGGGGATTCCCAGCCCCTGAAACAGCTCTTCTTCGATTCGCACGATTGTTTCCTGAAAAGCGTCGGAAACTTCGACGTCGGGCGCGGTAAAGCCGAACATCTCCACCTTTGTGAACTGGTGCACTCGATAGATGCCTCTGGTGGCGCGGCCGTGCGCACCCGCTTCGGTTCGAAAGCAATGGGAGACGCCGGCCATGCGAATCGGCAATTCCGACGCATCGAGGATACGATCCTTGAGCGAGCCGCCCAGCGTAATCTCAGCGGTCGCGACCAGGCTCAAGTCGGTATTCTCGATGGAATAGATTTGCGTTTCGTCACCCCGAGGATTGTAACCCGTCCCTTCCAATACCTCTTGGCGCGCCAAATCGGGTGTGCTGTACAGCGTAAAACCTTCGCCACGAAGTTTTTCAATCGCGTACTGAATCAGCCCGAATTCCAATAGCACGGCTTCGTTCTTTAAGAAATAGAAACCATGACCGGCCACCAAACTGCCCGCATCGAAATCGATGAGGTCATGTTTTTCAGCCAGTTCGACATGGTCGAGCGGCTCGAATTCGAACTGCGGAACATCGCCCCATTTCCTCAACACGACGCTATCTTTTTCGAGCTTTCCGATTGGGGCATCGGGATGTGTCATATTCGGCAGCAACGATTGTCGTTCTCGCAGTTCGCATTCGACCTGCTTCAATTCGTCTTCGGCCGCCCCAACCTGCTCGCGCAGTTCCTTGCCTTGGGCAATCAGAGCCGGTCGCTCTTCGTTTGAAGCTTTCGGAATCTTCGCGGACGTTTCCTTTTGCTGTCGTCGAAGCTCATCCCCCTGCTGGATGAGTGCGCTTCGTTGATCGCGCAGATTGATAATCGAATCGAGATCGGGTTCAAAGCCCCGATTTCGACAGTTCTGCTCAACGAGTTCCCGATTATCGTAAATGAATTGAAGGTCAAGCATCGCGTTATCATCCAGTGACTATTACCAGCAATTTGCTGTTGTGTGTGACCGCTCTCTTTTGAATTCCCATTCGACGATTCGATCGTTGTGGCCACGGTCAAAGCGAATCTCTTCGAAGCGGCATCCAGGCCGTGTCACCAGCATCGTAAATCGAATGTGCTGACTGCCCGCCATTCGCAATCGGCAATTTGGTCCGATTGGGCGGCATTAACTCGACCGGTTCGCCAGTTCGTGCCACAACTTTGCGCTCGCCCGCGTTCCACGGTGAAAGTCGAGCAAACGAAACCGTTCATTCGGACTATGGAGGTTGTCGGTGTTCTGCCCCCAACCCAAAAGGAGTGTATCGACTCCCAGAATATCCTGAAAGGTCGAGACGACGGGAATTGAACCACCCTCGCGGATCATGACCGGGTCGGATTCGAATGCCGACTTAATCGCCGCCTTGGCCGATGCCATATAAGGGCTGTCAGTACTAAAAACCAAGGCACCACATCCGTGAAAGCTGCGAAACGTAAGCCGCGCCCCCTCGGGGCAACGTTCGCTTAAGAACGCATTAAGCGATTCCGTCAGTTGTTGAGGATCTTGATTCGGTACCAGGCGGCAACTGATTTTTGCAGACGCCTTTGCCGGGACAATTGTTTTCGGACCTTCTCCGATATATCCGCCGACGATTCCATTGATATCACAGGTCGGTCTGGCCCATCGTCGTTCCAGAGAATTGAAACCGAATTCGCCCCAAGCCGCCGGAACATCGAGGTCGCGCAAGTATTCCGTCTCATCGAACGGCAACTGGGAAAACTGTTGACGTTCTTCCGCGGTCAGGGGGATGACGTCGTCATAAAAACCGGGAATTTGGATGCGCCCTTGATCGTCATGCAGCCCGGCAAGCATCCAGGCTAAGGCATTGACCGGATTCAAAACCGACCCACCAAAAACGCCGCTGTGGAGATCGCGATTGGGACCCGTGACCGTCGCTTCGCACGCTAGAATCCCGCGCAGGCCATATGTGATCGCCGGGATTTCCGGTGCATATTGGCTCGTGTCGCTGACGACGGCCACGTCGCAGCGAACCTTTTCATGCTGATCAGCCAGAAAACGGTCCAGGTTGTCGCTGCCGACCTCCTCTTCGCCCTCGATGACAAACTTCAAATTGACCGGCAGGCTGCCCGTAGTCTTGAGCCATGCTTCGGCCGACTTGATGTGTGTCAGCATTTGGCCTTTGTCGTCTGTGGCGCCTCGCGCATAAATATGCCCGTCGCGAATATCCGGCTCGAACGGTGGGCTGGTCCACTCATCGAGCGGATCAGGCGGCTGAACGTCGTAATGGCCGTATACAAGGGCCGTCGGTGCATCCTCTGCTTCCAACCAACTTCCGAAGACGATCGGGTGACCGTCTGTTTCAATGATTTCGGCATTCAGACCGGCTTGCAGCAACTGGTCGCGAATGAACTCAGCACCACGAATCATATCCGGCTGATGCGCGGGGTCAGCACTGACCGACGGAATGCGTAACAAGTCGCACAGTTCGTCGACGAATCTGTCGGCGTGCTCCTCCAAATATTTCTCTACTTGCTGCATCGATTCCATCCTTGCGGTTGCGACACAACGAACTCGTGAAGAAGCCCACTGCGTCTTTCGCCGAAATGTGCCCACAACAAAAGTGCGGTGCTGGTTTCCACGCGACAATTCCATGAAAGCAATAAAGCGGAAACAGACCGAAAGCTGCCCGCATGATAAGGATCGCTCGGCTATGGTTCCACTGCCGCGCATTTTGCAATAGCGTTTTTGACTGGATCGAAGCTCACCCTCGGCCGCGACGCAAGAGGCCATGATGGCGCGGATTGGTAGTGCAGTTTGCGCAACGCAACAAGGAATGAGGTAGATACCAGCTCGCGACGTCGACTAGTCGAGCATCATCGGCGAATGCGACCCACTGCTATGGTGCCGCCTGCGGCGTCGAGCACGAGACGACAGTCCTTCGTCGTCGTAGTCGTCCATAATATCGATTGGCTCAATGTCATCGAGCGGGACGACATCTTGAGAGTCCGAATCACCGGCCTCGGCATCGAGTGGGACGAATGGTAGATCAGCGACAGGCGTTTCCTTCATCGCCGCTTGATTGCGACCATCGTCTTCGTCTGTCGATTGTCGACGACGACGCGGCCTTCTTTCGCGGCGGTCTTCACCTTGCCGCTTCGCAGAACCGCCGGCGTTCTTCCCATTGGCCCGCACCTGTTCAACCCGATAGCGAACATCGCCAATCGAAATCTCGTCACCCGGTTCAATATGCGACTGCTCCCTCACACGATCGCCGTTGACCCATACACCGTTCAAGCTGCCGAGATCTCGGATAACGACCTGATCGTTAACCTGCGCGATACAGCAATGCTTGCGCGAGATTTTTCGGCTACGGGTCAATACAACGTCGCAGTCCGAATGGCGCCCGATGAGCAAAATGGCCTTGTCAAGAACGACAGGCCGCCCTTGTTCAACTGGCACGAACACAACTGGCATATGTGTAAGCTCCGGGGAGAAATGAGAATTCCGGAACGGATCAATACTTTATTTTACTCAATTTGACGACCGGAGGAAACGGTATTCGCGTTGAGATTTGAATTTGTGGCGAATAGGCCAGGGGAGGGATTTGGCTCAAATCCTGCCCCAAGACGCCAATTTCGCCCTCTGCTTAGATCGGTCACCGTCGGGAAAAAATGTGGGAATTCCTTACCTCGGCGCATGAGCGGCCGAGAATTGAGAACCTGCACGACTGCTACGCTCAAGCCGGCAATTGACTGATCTCGCGGCGACTGTGGACTCGGCCCCTCGCGAACAGCCGTGGTTCTGCTTGGGAAATGCCCGCGAGATCGATTCGCATGAAACGGCCTGCGCAATCCCGAACGGTTGCCCGAACCGGTCAGTCAGGAATTGTTCCCCGCAATACCGAACCGTCATGTTTGACAGTCCGGCGAGCAGGCAGCTTTCACTGGTTTTCCCCTGAGGCGGCTTGCGTCGCTGGCGGAGACTCGAAATCGCCCGCGGTTACGATGACGATTCGATTCGGATCGATGTACTTTCTGACGGCATCGAAAACTTCATCCTTCGTGACGTTCGCAATTCGTTCCTCGAGATCAGCTTGAAAGGCCATGGTGCGACCGGCCTGCCTGTTGCCCTCCAGAATGGCGGCCAAACTGCTGTCTCTTGTTCGCGAAACCTGGCGGCTTTGCAGATATCCTTGCTTGGCGGCTTGCAGTTCCTCTTCGGTCACGCCCTCCGCAATCAATCGTCCGACTTCTTCAGCAATCGCCTTTTTGGCTTTCTCAATATTCGATGGGTTGCAAATGGCATACAAGTAGAATATCGCGCGCTCATCCAAAGACGATGCTTGCACGCTCGACCGAACCGTGTATGACAACCCATCCTTTTGACGCAGGCGGTCACCCAATCGTGACGACAATCCCCCACTGCCGAGAATATAGTTCCCCATCAACAACGCCGGATAGTCTGGGTGGTCATCACGCATCGGAAACACAGTCCCCGAAAAATAGTAGGCGTTCGCCTTGTCCGGAGTCAGTATTGCACGACTCGAGGCGCTGAGGTCCATGTCCCCGACCTTCGTAATGCGTTCGTACGATTCGTTCGGCACCCAGTTGCCAACCATCTGCTCAACGACCGGTTGGATTTCCTCGGGATCAAAGTCGCCGACAATCGTCAGTTCGCCGTGGACGCCACCCAGAAACTCTTCGTATAGACTTCGGATGTCGTCAACCGTCAGGGCTTTTATCGCTGCGATCGACTCCTCAATCGTGGGGATGTAACGCGGGTCCCCTTGCTGATATGGATTGATGGCCCGATTCACCGCAGTGGATGCCAACGAACCCGGATCTGCCAAGGCCTGATCCAACTGACTGATTTGTGCCCGCTTGAGAATCCCCAATTCCTCATCTGGTAAACTCGGCTCACGCAGAATCTGACGAAGAATTTCCAACACGGGCACCAAATTGGGACGCTTCGTTTCCAGTGTAAATGTTGCTTCGCCCGGCGATCCGCTCGCCCGCAACGTCGCCAGAAACTTGTCGAGTTCGTCCGTCAATTCCTGGCGGGTGTACTTTTCCGTGCCGCGACGCATTAGCGCCGGCAAGAATTCGGCCGCCTGGACCCGGCCATTTAAACTATCGACGTTCCCATAGCGCAGCGACAGGCGCAGATTGACCGATTCACCTCGGGTCTTCTTCGGCAAAAAAGTGACCTTCAATCCACTCGGTAGCTCGAACCGGGATGAACGAGCATCGATATTTGCCGGCGAAACATCAAACGCCTCTCCCATCGCCACCGCTTCGCGGCCCTTGTAATCCCCGATCATCTCAGCCAACTCGGGTGTCGGCGGAATCGTGACGCGTTGCTGCGATTCTTCTGGCAAATACATTCCGGCAGTTCGATTGCTGCGGCGCAAATACTTGTCGGCGGCTTGTTGTACCTGCTCGACTTCGACCTGCTCCACCCGATCGCGATACAGAAAATAAAGTCGCCAATCGCCTTGCGCCGCCCAGTCGCTTAACTGAATGGCGAGGCGATCACTTTTGGCTGCTTCCAATTCAAACGTCTTGAGCAGTTGTTGTTTTGCACGGTCGACCTCTTCTTGAGTGACGGGATCTTCATCCACACCCTCGGTCACGTCGATCATCGTTCCTAAAACAACTTGGGGATCGTTTCCGTCGACGACATCGGCAACCAGCAACAGCATTCCGGGATCGTGCAAGGCATAGGAACCGCCAAAGACACTGGCCGCTTTCTTCGACTCCACCAGCGCCTTATACAATCGGCCCGCCGGTGCGGCCGTCAAAATCGTGGAGAGAACATCGACAGCGGCGAATTCCGGATGCGGACCAGCCGGGATATGGTAGATTGTCCCGACTACAGCCACCTCACCCACACGTCGCAACGTGACCAACCGCTCGCCGTCCTGCGCCGGCTCTTCGGTATAGGTATTGCGAAGCTCGCGTTCGGGTCGGGGAATGGATCCGAAATACTTTTGGACCAGTTCCAGTGCCTTTTCTTGATCAAATCGACCGGCAACCACAAGCAGGGCATTATCCGGCTGATAATACCGAACGTAGAACTCCTTAAGGTTTTCGATCGGAACCCGCTCGATGTCCGCACGGTTACCAATCGTCGACTTTCCATAGTTATGCCACTCGAAGGCGGTCGCAGTCATGCGTTGCATCAGAATTGAGATGGGGCTGTTTTCCCCTCGTTCGAATTCATTGCGAACCACGGTCATTTCCGACGCGAGATCTTCCGCCTTGACGTTGCTGTTCACCATGCGGTCGGCCTCGAGGCGAATCGCAAATTCGAGGTTGTCGTCGCTTGCGGGCAGCGTTTCGTAGTAATTCGTGCGATCGAGCCACGTCGTGCCGTTGAATCGAGCGCCCCGCTCCTGCAGCACTTTGGGAATGTTGGGATGCGTGGGAGTCCCCTTGAAAAGCATATGCTCCAACAAGTGAGCCATCCCGGTCTCGCCGTAGCCTTCGTGGCGGGACCCAACAAAGATCGTCAAATTGACTGTGACGGAGGGCTTCGAGTCATCGGGAAACAGCAGCACCTGCATGCCGTTATCAAGCTGGTACTCGGTAATGCCCTCGATCGTCGTGATCTTCTGTGGCGGGGCCGCACTGACAACTGTCGCCAACAGACACCACGCAATGGATACCAATACGGCATTCGTAACGTTTCGACGCATCATCAAAGGCTCCTCGAACCGAAAAGGCTGCGAAATCTCCTGGCAACGGGCCATGTCCCCGTGCATTGGGAAATGTAGCAATCCGACGGCGCGTTGCAAAGCCGTCCGTGGCCTATCGGAGCCCTTCGCGAGGCAAGCCCCATTTGCATGACGCTCGAAAGGTGTCGACAAGATTGGTGCGTTTACCGACGATCTGTACCTGTGGGGCACGCTCTATCGATTAATCGAGTACGTGACGTGACATCGACTCTGCTCATCCGCCACTCAATGAGCTGTCAAGGCGAGCCACGCATCATGAGCTTCTTAATGGCGTCGGTGGTCTGTGTGGATCGCACGATAGAGCGGAGACGTTTCGGGTCGCCGTCTGCATTCTGGCGGTCGAGGGCTTCCTTGAACCGTTCTTGATGATCGGCCAGGTCCAGCGGAGTCTCGTTGAAGGAATTCTTCAGATTGAGAGGAGCACCTTGTTCAAAGAGGAATTCCACAAGTTCCGGCGAGAGGCTCGCCGCTGCGATATGCATAATCGTCTGGTTCTGTCTAGGCAGGGTGATGGCTTCGACCGGATCCGAGAATTTATCGTCGGGGTTGTAGCGAGCTGACAAGTCGGCCCCGCGCGCGATCAGCTCTTTGACGATCGGTGCATTGCCTGCCACGACCGCCGCTGAAAACGGCGTGTGTCCATCGGTTCGCACCAAATTGGGATCGGCCCCACGATCAGCAAGCATCTTGACGAGCGCCAGACTGTTGGAGTCGGCAGCGATATGGAGTGCGGACGACCCCGGCGGCGCCGGGTTAATCCTAACATCGCCTACGGGACCGGGGGTGGGATACCGGGTCTGCTGGTTCGGATCGGCCCCAGCCTCGAGCAGACGTCGGGCAACTTCTAACGCCTCGTCTAGTGTGAACTCGTCTGGTGCGAAAGCGGCAGCCTCGTTTTCCGGTCGAAGGCGAGCCAGCAGCGCTGCGAACCGTCGATATCGCTCAAACGTGGCAACCGCCAGCGCGGCTCCATGCAGCGGCGTGTATCCGGCACCGTCACTGCCTGTTGCCCGCGCACCGCAATCGAGTAGATACCGGGCCATCGCCGGGTCTGCGCCGAACTTCTGTGAATTGAGGCTACGGCCACGATCAAATCGACTCGACGGGACCCATTTATAGAGCGACGCGAGCAGTGGCGTGGTTCCATCCGCTGCAACAGAATTCACGTCAAGACCTGCGTCCACCAGCAGGCGGGCCGACTCCAGGTTTCGTTCTTGAACAGCGAAGAACAGCGCGTTGTGGCCGCCTTGTTTGCTGACGAACTCCCCACTCGTATTCCACGGAATACCGGTTTTCCCAAGCGTGCGTGTCCTCGGGGCGTAGATCGTGTACTTCACGTCCCAGGCTCTTGTGTCGACCTGGACATCGGCTTTATGTTGCACCAAAAGCCTCACTGCGGCCGGATTGCCGGCCGCCCACATCAGCGCCGTTTGCCCAAATTTTTTCTCGCAAGCGTTCGCGTCGGCACCACGGTCAAGCAGAAGTTCCATGACATCGATCTGGCCCGAGCGCGCCGCCGCCATCAGAGGGGATTCGCCGCTCTCGCGCGCAATGTTCGGATCCGCGCCGTTGTCGAGCAGCAGTTCGACCATATCCGCTGAATGAGCCTGAATCGCTAGCCACAAAGGACCGATTCCAAGCTCATTCGCCAGATCGGGGTCTGCGCCGGCATCAAGTAGCTGACGGGCGATACCGGCATTGCACCGAAAAACCGCCCAAGCCAGAGCCGTTGCGCCATCCGGCCTCTGAGCGTTCACCTCTGCCCCTTGGGCCAACAGCTTCACGACAGCCGCGCGATCGTCGGCCTGAACGGCGTCGAGTAGCAGCGCTGTGTCCGACGCTGCAGTCGCGATCAAAGGGCAGGCAATGACACTCACGGCGATCGTGCTCAGAATAACACCACGATTCTCGGCCATGCTGTTACACCTCCAGCCGGTTCAGTTTGCCAGTGCTGTCGCCAAGCTTCTCGGTCGGGACGCCGACCTTGTCGAGCATCGTCAAGTAGAGATTCGTCAGCGGTGTGGTATCCCCCGGGTAGCGGATGTATCGACCGCCAGCGATCCGCCCGGCCGCGCCTCCTGCCACGATAATCGGTAAGTCGCGTTGGCTATGGCTCGTTGGCACGCTTAAATTGCTGCCATACATAATCAACGAGTGATCGAGCAGCGTCGAATTCCCCTCCTTCAACGAGTCGAGTTTGGTCAGGAAATAGGCAAACAGCTCGGACTGGTTCACATTAATCTTCGCCAGCGCCGCCAGTTTATCCTTCTCGAAGTTGTGATGTGAGATCTCGTGGTGCCCCATCGAGATACCCAAATGGGGAAAGCTCATCGACGACGACTCGCGGCCAAACATAAACGTCCATACTCGGGTGAGATCTGCCCGCAATGCCAGCACCTGAAGATCGAACATCAACTTGACGTGTTCTGGCCACGTATCGGGAATGCCGGGAGGTCTCGTCGCCGCGGGAAGATCGATTGGTCGTTTCTTCATCGCGACCTGGATTCGACGCTCAACGTCGCGAATCGACTCCGTATACTCGTCGAGCTTGCGGCGGTCGCTGGGGCCGAGCCGCAACTTTAACTCGTTAATTCGCTCAGTCACGGTATCCAGACTGCTTCGATCTGCGGCGTCGCGCGCAGCAGAAGCGACAGGATCAATCCGGCCACCCTCACCAAACAGCCGCTCGAAGACGAGGCGAGGATTCTTTTCGAACGGTAAGGGATTCGTCGCCGTCTTAAAGACGGGCCCCGGCAGATTACCGGTCTCTTCTGTTGCAAGTTCCAGCGAAGCGAACTGAGTTTCCTTGCCCAACGTTTGTGCAGCCACCTGATCCACGGAAATGCCAACATGAAGCCTGCCCTCGGTCGGCTCGCAACCAGTCATGAACGACGCCATCGCGCGATCGTGGAATCCGGCTTTCGTGCGGTCAGGGTCGGACGAAAGTCCACTCAGGATGACGAACTTCTTCTTGTGGGGAGCGAGCGGCATCAGCGCTTCGCTGAATTCGTAATTCGCACCTTCCCCGATAGGACGCCACCGGTCCTGATCGACTCCCAACGGGTAGAAGATGAACCCCAGTCGGCGCACGGGCGCTGCGACCGTCAACCGTTCGGCAGTCAACGCCGGAATCATGGCATCCAGCAGTGGAAGCGCCAACACCGTCCCTGCACCGCGGAGAAATGTACGTCGTGGAAGACATTTCTTGGTCACGAACATGGTCGGCTCCTCTAATTCTCGGACACTTGTCGCATCTGAAATGGCACGCTGTTTACGATAGCAGTGATTACATCGACGAATCGATAGCCGTCCGCTGCGGTATTGCGTACGATCTTGCGAACGGCCGGTTGGTCACGCGCATCGAGTTCTCGGCCGAGCGCGTAGGTCATTAATCGGCTCACGGTTGCACCCACAAATCGGTCCGGATTGCTAAGTAGGAATTCCCTTAACCCTGACGGACCAGAAAACGACTCGCCACTAGACAATGTTGCCGACGAATCAATCGTCCCACCCTCGTCCTCGGTTCGCCATCTGCCGATGACGTCGAAATTCTCCAGAGCGAATCCCAGCGGATCGATCCGGGCGTGGCAGGAAGCGCAGCCGGAGTCGGCCCGATGTCGCTCGACTTGTTCCCTTGTCGTCAGCTTCCGCCCCTCTCCACGGCTTTGATCAAGCGCCGGCACTTGGGCCGGAGGTGGCGGAGGCGGTGAATTCAGCAGATTGTCGAGGATCCACTTGCCACGCAGCACAGGCGACGTCCTGGCAGCGTGAGAGGTTGCCAACAATATGCTGCCCTGGCCGAGTAGCCCACCACGTACTGCGTTTCCATCCAGTGCCATGCGGCGAAAGCCGGGTCCGACGACGCCGGCAATGCCGTAATTTCGTGCCAATCTTTCATTGAGGTAAGTGTAGTCCGCGCCAATCAGATCGAGAACGCTGCGATTCTCACGGATCACACTGCCAACAAACAGACGTGTTTCCTGTTGAAACGCCGATCTCAACGCATCGTTGAATTCCGGGTACTTCCGGCGGTCGGGCCGCATCGACGCCAGTTCGCGCAGCCCTAGCCATTGCGCCGCAAAGTTGTCCACCAACGTCCTGGAGCGCGGATCGGCGAGCAAGCGACGCACTTCACGATCCGTTACCGACGCATCCCTCAGTTGACCGCTGCCGGCCACTTCCAGCAGCTGGTCATCCGGAATGCTGCCCCACAAGAAGAACGAGAGACGCGAAGCCAACTCGAAATCGGACACCGGTTGCGCGGTCCCCGGCGCAGCGTGCGGAGGATCGAATTCGAGGCGGAACAAAAAGTCCGGCGCCAGCAATACGTCTCGCAGTGCCGCGGCAATCGAATCCTCGAAACCCTGTTGTTGCCGCGTCGCGGTGTAGGTTGCCAGAAACGGCTGGACATCCGATGGAGTAACGGGGCGTCGAAAAGCTCGTCGAACCACTACGGAAAGGATCTTTGACGCGCATGCCGCCTCGTCTTCGGGACGCCCGGGCTGGCAAATGAAGATTCGCTTCCGACTGGGTGTCTGGCTGACGCCGGTCTCGTTGTATGGCCCGGCAATTTCGATCCTGCCCAAAACGGGCGGCCCAGGCAGCCCTTCGAACGCAGCTTCGCCTGCGCTCATTCCTGCAATTTCAAAGAGCTTCACACGCCGTCCGTCCACCCGAAAATCGATCGTTGGACGGATCGCAGTTCCAAGCAGGTCCAGTGGCCCACCCAACGGGTTGCCGCCCTGACCTTTGGCATCCTGGACTGGTCCCTCACGTGAAGCATATTCGTCAGGAAACGTTACAACGACGTCGTGCGAGCCGGCGTTCAATGATATTCGCGATCGAAAAAATCGGACCCCTTCGATTGGCGTCAAACTCTGCTTTTCGAGAAACGCTCGTACGTCATACTGGCCGTCGTACGGGAAGTAGTGTTTTACCCGCACGCCGCCTCGCGTGCCAAATGGCATGCCTTCCTGCCACACCGACTGTATCCCGGTAGCCGGGAAGATTTCCGTTACCGGCGAAGGGTCACTCACTCCCACTGCCAGCTCGCTAACCCTTCGCGCCACTTTCAAATACTGCTCCAGCAGCAAAGGCGACATTGAAAGCGCGTCGCCGATGTTGTCAAAACCCGCAGCCAAGCCATCCGGGGGAAGCTGATTCGCCAACGGAAGCTCGATGGCTAGCAAGTCACGAATGGCATTACTGTACTCCATGCGATTCAGCCGCCGAATGACGGGACGCCCTGCGTAGGGAGTCTGCTCTGCGGCAAAATCCAACTCAGCAACTATCCCTGCAGTGAACGCCTGAATTGCGGCTTGATTGGGACGCGGCATCTCCGCTGGCGGCATCTCCCCGTTCGCAAGTCTTTGCGCGACGTTCTCCCATACTTCCGGTCGAGCCGACAGTTGCTCGGTGGAGACGCCTTCGAGAGACAAGCCGCCCACTTTGTCATCTTGATTGTGACAATCAAGGCAATGCTGCTGCAGAAATAGACGACGGTCGACTCCCTCTCGGGCCTGATTCTGCGCTAGTAACGAAGCAGGTAAGCAGACCGCCCACGCAAAGATGAGAATCGAGTTCAACATGCCACGAGAGCCGAATGCGATGCCCTGAAACCGATCGGCTTGAAACATGTTTCTGGCCACGATTTGAATGGCATGGGAATTGGCGCGGTAGGCACCCAGGCTTCGCACATCGCCCCTCACTGATTGCACCTGCAGTCGTAGCCCTGCCGTGACCAAACAGTCACTTGATCATCAAGACCGTATTGCCAATTCCAAATTATCAGCGGTTTTCCCAGAATGCAATTCCGGTATCGCGGGGACGGTGTCCAAGCAAGACGTTGAACGTCGATTCCCCAAAGCAGCGGACCGCGAAGTGGGTGTTTCGAACCTCGACACGACTGTTTTGCAAGTCAGTCGACCCAAGGTAAAGGGTGTGGTCAGCGAGGGGACACGCCAGAAAAAAAGGTGCCGCCTTCCGGATGGAAGACGCCACCTTATTCCGCTGTGGAGTGAAGATATCGATCGCAGTATCGTTGTTGTCAGTTCGCCGGCTGAATTTCGCGAGGCATACTTCTCAAGTCAAGTTCGCGGGCAAATCCGTGCGGAGTTCGCCCGGGGGGCAACTGCTCCCCCCGGACGTTACCTCACGTTCATGAAGCCGCTTTAAGTTGAGACACTTTGCATTCGCATTCCAGTCTCAGACTGTAAATTCAGCAGCTTTCGGCTCTTCACTTAGCTTCCGCAACCGCAACCGGTTGAGCAGCAAGTCGGCTGGCAGCAGCAATTGTTCTTCTTGCGGCTGAACATACGCTTGAGCCAGCATTCCTTCTTCGGCTTGCAGCAAGGTGTGCAGCAAGGATCGCAGCAGACAGGCTCACAGCAAGTCGTCGGTGCACAGCAGCTCGGAGCGGCAGGAGCGCAGCAGCTCGGGGCGGCGGGAGCACAGCAAGAAGGAGCAGAAGGAGCACAGCAGCTCGGTGCTGGGTTGCAGCACTTCGCGGCGGGAGCACAGCAGCTCGGGGCCGGGTTGCAGCACTTCGCGGCGGGGGCGCAGCAGCTCGGGGCCGGTGCACAGCAGCTCGGGGCTGGGTTGCAGCACTTCGGCGCGGGAGCACAGCAGCTCGGGGCCGGGGCGCAGCAGCTTGGTTCTGGCGCACAGCAAGAAGGTGCGCAACAACAGTCATTCTTCTTTCCAAAAAACAGGCCGGCATCAGCATTCGAGCTGACACTCAAGGCCAACAACGTGGCAGCAATTGTTGTCCACTTCATTTCCGGTCTTCTCCTGAGAATCATTTCCGAATTGAACGTGAGGAACTCCGGGAAATCTCATCAGAGCGACATCGCCGGTGAAACACGGAGTCCAGTACTCACTGTGTGAAAATAGGAAACACTGGTCGTATTTTCGTCCCAGAAAGACGGGATGTTTTGAATAAAGGCTTTCGATCGCGCAATTGAGACCGAACGGCGGAGAAAATGCGGCCCGTAACGGTTGTGCGCACTGTCTTTAGCGCCGTTATGGCGATTGGCCTGCCTGTGCCGTATTTTGCGGAAACTCAGAGATTCGCATCTGATTCAAATGTGGTACCCTCCGAGTCTGGCGGCGCTGTAATCAATGGCCTTTAAACTCATTCGCTCCGCCTGACAGGAACCTGTTCATTTGAACAAAGATACTGATTGGCTTATTCGATTGACCTCACCACGCGGTTGGACAGCCGATTTCATCTCGGAAAGATCATTGTGGATTGGTACTTGATCGCATTTGGAACATTGGGATTGGCGTCCGCCTGGGCTTTGATGATCCCTGCTCGGCGAATCCTTGCCGAAACAACATTGCTTTCTGCCTGGTATTGGATGGCAGGGGCCCTCGTAATATGGACTTTGGCCTGGTGCATCTCGATGCCGCTCGATTTGGTGAACGAAGGCATAGTCGACATGACATGGTATTTCGCCGCGAGCAGCATGCTTTGTCCCTGGATTGCTGTGCTGGGAGCCAAGCGACCGGGATCGCGCGTCTGGGGCTGGTTCATCCTCTTTCCATTGCTCATCGTGCTGATGTGGCCCGCGATGGCCTCGGCTTCGGCAACACTTCGCGGAGCTGCATTGGAAATGGAGTCGCCCGCTTTAGCCGGTTTTGTTCTCGTTCTGTTAATGGGGGCCGGCAATTACCTCGGAACCAAATTCTGGCTGGGTTCGTCCCTGCTGGCCGTGTCGGTGTTAGTCGTCGTTGTCGGCACGCTGAGTTTGTTCCATTTCGAATTCTCAAACGAACAAGAGTTGCGTGCCTGCGCCACCATGACGCTGGGGATTTCTTTTGTCCGCGTTAGAACGAGCGCGTTGAGAAAGCGCGAGACTGACAAAACGTTCGACACGATTTGGCGCGACTTTCGCGACTGGTTTGGAATCGTTTGGGCCCGGCGAATTCAAGACCGCATTAATAAGACGGCCGAGTCGGAATCGTGGAGCTGCCGGCTGGCCTACTCCGGTTTCGAGAAATTCGATGCCATACCGAATGTTGCCCTAACAACTGAAACACGGGTTGCCCAGGATGAACCCCTCGAATCCAAGTCGGTTTCGACAGTCGCCGTCGATCAGGCCGATCGACCCGCGAAGTTACCGCCATCTCCCGATGACCTGCCCGAGCCGAAGAAGAATGTCCCGGAAAAAGAACGTATCGAACAAACCATGCGCTGGTTGTTGCGGCGATTCGTCGATCCCTCCTGGATCGACAGCCGCCTCGGTTCCGCGTGACTGGAACAGCGGCGTCCCACGTGACGGCCGGCGTGAGGCAAATGGTGCCGCGACCAATAAGACCCCAAATGTCCCGTAAACTCTGCGGCAATTCCGTTTTCAGGGGAATGGCGTCCTTGGCTGTCGGTGGAAGAACAGCTATCGTAGGCCGTAACAGATTGCTGCTCTCCCCATGAACATAGTCTGAACTCCATGGCCCATATCAGCTCTTCCGAGACAGGTCTTGCCGGCCAAATCGGCGGTCTAAAAAAGCTGCTGGAAATCACGTGCGAATTGTCGATGCAGGACAATCTCGACGAGATCCTGCGCGACGTAACCGCCGGAGCCTGCGAAGCGCTCTCTTGCGAACGAGCCAGCCTGTTTCTTTACGACGAAAGCCGCCGGGAACTGTTTACACGCGTCGCCACAGAACTCGAAATCGAAGAGATCCGCTCGACAGTCGACAGCGGTATCACCGGATGGGTCGCGCGGCGCCGCCAAATCGCCAACATCCCCGATCCCCAAGTCGATGCCCGTTGGAATTCGTCAGTCGATCGGCAAACCGGCTTCCAAACCCGTAATATCCTGGCTGCGCCTGCATTGTCTCCCGACGGCGAGCGTCTGTTGGGCGTTCTCGAGCTTATGAACAAAAAGGGGGGACCCTTCACAGAAGCCGATGAACAGCTGCTGGTGGCATTTGTGGCGCACGCTTCAGCCGCCCTCGAACGAAGCCGACTCCAAAACGAACTGCGACGCCAACGAGAATTAGAATTGGCGATTGAGGTCGGCCGAAACATCCAAACAGGGTTTCTGCCGGACGAATTGCCGGAAATCAACGGCTACGAAGTTGCCGCTTGGTGGCAGCCGGCCGAAGCGGTCAGTGGCGATTATTATGACATCTGCCCGCTTCCCGATGGCCGGTTGGGTCTGATCGTCGCCGACGTGAGCGGCCATGGCGTTGGGGCCAGCCTTATTATGGCGTCGGTCCGCGCGATGTTGCATGTTCTTACGCGAACTTGCTCCGATCCTCGCCAGATTATGTCTTTACTGTCGGAGACCATTACCCCCGATTTGAAGCACGGGCGATTCATCACTTTCTTGATGGTGGCCTTGGATCCCAAAACGCACGAAATCGAGTTCTCGAATGCGGGCCACGGCCCAGCTTTTCACTTCGAGAGAAATACACAGCGGTTCCAAACATTGCTCACTACCGCCTTGCCAATTGGTTTCGATTACGATTCCGACTTTCCGTGCGGTCCCACCATCCGCATGGAACCGGGTGACCTACTGCTGTTGGCCACCGACGGGACGGTGGAACTTCGCAACACCCAAGGCGACATGTTTGGAAAACATCGGTTGCAGCAGCTGCTGCTCGAGAACCGCCGCTCATCCGCTACCGAAATCACCGAAAAGCTCAGCCACGAAATTACGGCTTTTCGTAACGGGCAAGATCAGGCTGACGACGCCACGCTGTTGGTCATCGAACGCAAGCTCAAATAGTTCGCGGTCGCTTGAAGAGGTCGAGCGATGCCAACATTGGACTGGACCTTCCTTGGCGACGATTCGTTCGCTACAGCATTGCCGGCGTTGCCGTGTCCTGCTCGACCTCTCCCTGCAATGTGCCGATGATCCGCCGAGCGGCACTTTCGCAAGCAGGCGATCGTTCGAGAATCATCCCTAATACCGTCAGACAATCCTCGATTGTTGCCCCTTCCTTCAGCATGGTTTCGATCAGTAGATTCAGCATCCGACTGATCTGTGACTCTGACGACAAACCGCGCGCGGAGCCGACGTCGATCAACTTCGCGTGCCCATTGGCGTCGACAACGATGTTGGCCAACTGAAAATCGCGAAAGAAACAGTTGGCACGGACCAGGCGGCTCGCAAGGTCCGCCAACTGCGACAGTAGCGGGAGCCGCTGTCTCTCATCGCGCAAAGCTCCCGAGGCCACCAGCTGCTGCATCGAGGGCCCGACAAACTCGGTCGCGACCCACAATCGTCCGGAAATCAGCCGCGTCTTCGCAACTTGCACGACGGGCAACTCTTGTGCTGCCAAGGCGCGCGCTCGGCGACATTCGCGCTGCCCCGGGTGCAGACCGATCAGCCAGCTGAGAATCTGTCGAATGCGGTTATGGCCGAATCGTTTGATCACCCAGTTTCCATCGGCGGTTTGCCAAACGGTCGAGCGCGCATCAGTCTTGAAAACGCATTTCGCCGGGTCGGCATCGATTGGCTTGAAACCGTCGAACTTCTTCATGGAACAGCCCTGGGTGAAAACGCCGTACTCAATATTCGACAGGGTGTGTCTCTAACCAGCCCAGCAAAACGATAATCCCGTAGATCGGCCAGTCGATTCGTCGACCGCGCAACAGGCCCTGCCAGCGTTGTCGGATTTCGTCGGCATTCAAAAAGGGAGCCAAGCGATCGCAGTCGGCCATCAGGTGATCGCAATAGGGCCGCCAGCGTCGCGTCAAATAATCGGTCTCGGGAACGGTAAAACCCCGCTTGGGTCGATTCCAAACCTCGTCCGGCAGATGACGCTGAGCCAATGCCTTAAGAACGCCCTTCGGCCCATGCTGCAGGCGCACGGCCGCTGGCTGAGGCATCACCAGGTCGATCAGGGGGTTGCCCAAAAAGGGAACTCGTGCTTCGATGCTGGCTGCCATCGTCGCCCGATCGGTTTTCACCAAGCCGTTACATGCCAGGTAGTACCAAACATCGCTCCGCATCAGGCTATCGGTATTCATCTGGTCGGACCATCGCGCAACCAATGCCAACCAGTCGGCCATCGTATGTTCGATAGCGATTTCCGCCAGCACTTCTTCGGCCACGATCGACTGAATCGACCGGGGAGTAACGGGGTAGTTACCCATCCGCGAGAAGTGGCGAATCACGCGATCCTTCCCGCGCAGGCAGACTCGATAAAGCGACATCGGCAACAGCCGGTGCTCGATCGCCTTGCGCATTGTCCGCATGATCGCATTGCTTTGATAGTGATGCTCTTCCTTGAAGTATCGGGGATAGCCCCCGAACAATTCGTCGCCGCCGTCGCCGCCGATGGCAACCGTGATTTGTTCGCGGGCCATCTGGGCGAGTTTCAGTACGGGAAGGTACGACGAGTCGCCAAACGGCTGATCCATGTCTGCCAGGCAATTCCGGAAGTCGTCTTCAGAGATGTGAGAGGCCTGGTGTTCGTGATGTTCGGTACCCATCTCCTTGGCCACGCGCGATGCGATCGGCGCTTCGTCATGGCGGTCCGATTGGTCGAACTTCACAGTGAACGTCTTCACGCGATTCGCACCGTTGGCTTGTATCATGTAGTGCGTCAACAACGAACTGTCGATTCCGCCACTAAACAAAACTCCCAACGGTCGATCGGAAACAAGTTGCCGGGTGACGTTTTCCTGCAAAGCAGCATCGGTCGCTTCCAACAACTCCTCGAAACACATCGGCTTTTCCGTGGGGCGTGGAATGTCCCAGTAGCGGCCGCGGCTAACCTTTTTCGAATCCGCCTGCCAGCTTAGCCAAGTGCCCGGCGGCAACTGTTCGACACCTTCGAGAATGGAATCGGCTGGTCCGATAAACAACTGCGCCAAATAGTCGCGTAATGCCTGGTAATTGATCCGCCGCCGAAAGCTGCTCATTTGAAAGAACGGGGCCAGCGTCGACGCAAAGATGACCGATTCCTGCTGCTGGCAGACGAATAGCGGCTTGATGCCCAGGCGATCCCGCGCAATCCAAAGTTGCCGCTCGCGTGAATCCCACACGGCAAAGGCGAACATACCATCCAAGCGTGGCAGGCATTCGAGTCGCCATTGCGCGAATGCCTGCAGCACGACTTCCGTATCACTTTGGGTCCGGAACTCGCGTCCAGCCGACTTCAGATCCTTGCGCAGGGTCGGAAAGTTATAGACCTCTCCGTTGTAGACGATGGTGTAGCGTCCATCGGACGTCGACATGGGCTGCGTTCCACCCACGATGTCGATGATCGCCAGCCGGCGGTGTCCCAATTTGACATGCTCGTCCTCATAAACCCCGGATCCATCTGGACCACGAGTTTCGAGACTCTCCAGCATTCGATCGAAATTATCATGCGGTCGAGAACCCGCAATCCCCAGAATGCCACACATATAGTCAGCGTTCGCTTCTTGCTAAGAGCCGATGGCTCTTTCCCAGGCCCGCGCAGTGCAATTTTGACAAGGTCAATGCAGTCTGACCGCGAGGCAGGACGGTTTTACATTTTCTGAATTCGATCCATCGCTTTCAAAACCGTTTCTTGAGGCTTCCAGTGCCGCGCTCACTGGACGCATGAGATCGCACCGGGGCAGCCTGCATCGTCGCCCCGTTCTGTGTCGCGGAACGTAGAATTTCGGGCGAGTCGACGCAAGGTCAATCACTTCGAACCACGCAGGAAGGCCCGGCGAAAACCGCCAAATCGACGGCTTGGCGCTTTGCCTGAAGAAACGCTATTATGCGTACCCGAATAGAACGATATACTTTTCTTCGCGGGCGTACCTGGCTCGTGGAAGTCAGCGATCGTCGAAAAAACGCGCCTAACGCGGCCATGAATCAGCGTAACACGCTGGCGGTAATTCGGAGAGGTGACAGAGTGGCCGAATGTGCCGGTCTCGAAAACCGGTGTACCTTCACGGGTACCGAGGGTTCGAATCCCTCCCTCTCCGCTGCATAGAAACACCCTTGTGTGACGCATTCGCCGCGCAAGGGTGTTTTTTTATCCGAACACGTGCCCAAACCCGGTTCTGCTTAGTCCGGCGTTCATTGCTGGCATCAGCGCCGGGTATTACAGGATGTTGAACTGCTCGTTCGCGATTACCGCTTTTTGGCCGTCATCGACATCAGCAGAATATCCACCTTCTTGCCTTCCGCCTCGACCACCAGGAATAGCTTGAACGTTTTGGTGCCATCGTCATTCCAGGTCGTTGTCTGCTTCTGCTGCATTTCTTGTCCGGCTTCGTCAACGACAGTGCTGTGAACCGTGAAGACGCCTGTCTTCGCATCATGAGTCCCTTTGAGAGTCAACGGTGCGCTCGTAAAGTTATCCACCCATGTCCCAACGTACTGTTTCGAACGGGCGTCGTACCCCATCAGTCCATGTCCCTCAAATTCACGCTCCCCCATTTGGCAGGTGAAGTCGGTTTGAACGAACAAATCGCCGCTGACCAGTTTGTTCGTTTCAACCCCCTTGAAGACCGCCGGCGGTCCGGTGGGCCCCTGAAGGAACATCTTGACTTCGCAGTCCCAGGTCCCCACATCTTTGGTAAACAGCTTATGGGCGTCGGTCGGCTCGGGAGCCGGGAAGTCTTGTGCCGATAGTTGCGCACCAATCGCAATGAATACAAGTGTCGCGAGTCGCAGTTTCATCGTGAATCTCCTTCAGTTCAGCTCGGGTGAATTCTTCTTTCTTGCCATACACACAATACGCAATAGTCGGCCACGCAGCTTCAATCGTCGTGGTCGTCTGAGGCCTCTGCCAGCTGTTTCAGCTTGGCAAATCTCTCGTCCAATGGTTGCGCGGATGCCTTACTAGAAAAACGTGCCGCCATCTTGAATATCAATCTCACGAAGAATCCCTTAAAGAATATGTCCGTGACCTGGGTCAGTCGTGTCCGTCCATCCAAATCGACCAGTTGATAGTCAACATTCAAATCAACTCTGTTTCCAGTGATGGCACAGGCGAGTCGGCGATCTTTTTCAAATTTCGTAACAACGCCTTGCATTTCAATTCGCCGACCGTTCTCGACGTAGACCTGGCGAAACTTGGTTCCTACCTTTTCGGGGGTCACTTCCGTATTCTCGTTTTCGACGATGTTCGGCAACCATTCCATCACTCGGTCGGAATCTTCGATGAAATGAAAGACGCGTGCCGGCGGTGCATCAATCTCAACTGAGTAAGTCGTTTTCATAATGGCAAAACCCCGTTAACTATTCCGCTGGGCTACCGGCTTACTTCTCACCGGCAGATAGACATCGGTGTGGTCGACATATTCGTTTCCGCGCAATTGGGCGGGCCTTAAGATTTCAATCGGTGGGTCGTCGCGCATCTCGAACTTGTCCGAAGCACAAATCTCCGATGCCACTGTCCGAAAGGCGCTCGCCAAAGTGTCGACCGGTCCAATATGTTCGATCATGCCGTACTTTCCGCCGGCGAAATTCAGGCAGCGAATCGTTGGCGTTTCCTCAACCGCCTTCTCGATCGGAAT
Source organism: Planctomycetaceae bacterium (assembly GCA_028284485.1). Lineage (GTDB taxonomy): Bacteria > Planctomycetota > Planctomycetia > Planctomycetales > Planctomycetaceae > JANQRQ01. Next base: position 174,213 of record JANQRQ010000290.1, read on the forward strand.
GCACGCATCGCAGCGTTGTTGGTCCATCGGCGTCATAAAGGGATTGTCGTAGAAGATGCCGATCGGAATCCGCCGAAACGGCACACGCTGTTCTTGGGCGTAGGAGACCAGACGATTCCACAGGAGATCTTCCTCGGTAAAGGCATGCGGAATCAGTTGATAGTCCCCCAGATGTCGGATGCATAGCAAAGTCATCGGCTGTAACGACTCGTAGCGCACTTCCGACATAAAACATTCGTCGCATCGAAACGATCGCGGATTGGCCGCACGCGCGGCTCGCACATCGCGCCCCTCTTTGCGAACTGTTGCGGGTGACTTGCCGAAATACCGCTTGAAAGACCTCGAAAACGATTCGTGATTGTTAAACCCGACTGCTAACCCGACATCCAACACCGATTCGTTCGTCACTAGCAACTTGTAGATGGCTTTCTCGAGCCGCAGCCGTTCGACATACTTGCGGGGCGTCTCGCCGACCGCATCGACAAACAGCCGGTGAAAGTGAAAAGGTGAGCAGCCGAATTCGTCCGCCAGCGATTCGAGTGTGATCTCCTGATCGAGCTTGCATTGAATGCCAATCAGCAATCGCGTGAACTTTTCGTCGGGCTGTGTTGTTGTCTCAACCGATTTCATGCCTTCATGTGTAATCGATCCCCATTCCGAATTCTTGACAATTCTTGCGGTCGCGGGAGGAAATCCGGGAACTCTTATTCTTGCCCAGCCGTCTGTTCGTTGAGGGCAATCAGACCGGCATTCCGCCGGTAAGCACTTGCGATCGATGCTCTGGAATCGTTTCACGAACTCGACACAGCACGGCGACACCGATTCCTGTTATGATTCTGCTCGTCGAGTAGCGACGACCTGTTGATGCCCCGGCGAAATCGGAGAATATCATGAAGTTTCAGTACGGAAAAACTGCTCGTACGCTCAAAACCACGGGCGCACTAACAGCTCTGATTCTGACTCTCAACGGACTCGGAACGACATTTTGCGGCGGGGTCGCGTTCGGACAGGAACCAGGTCGATCTGAACAAGCTGAAACTCTGCAATCGATTCTGGTGGAAATGCGAGAAGCATCTCGCGTGTGGGAGCGTAAAGTTCAGGCAGCAACGACGAAAACAGAGCGACTGGATTTGATCCGGCGTTTCCCTCAGTGGGATTACGAAACACGCGTTCTGGAATTCGCGCGCCGCCGCCCCAATGGGCCTGGTGCAATTGCAGCCGCCAAATGGCTGGCAAAGAATGGAAACGCCGGTCCGGTGCTTGACAGCATTTTGGCCATGATGCGGGAGCATCACGTTGAAAACGCAAGAATGTCGGATCTTTGTCGCATACTTGCCGCACGGACGTGGTCCTGGCCTTCACGTGAAATCGAACCACTATTGATTGCAATCGCCGAAAACAATCCTCGCCACAACGTGCAAGGAGTGGCCTACCTGTCTCTTGCGCGATACCTGCAAGTGTTCTGGCATTTGAAATTAGTCTCGCATGAGAACGGGCATCGACAACTAAAATCACAGCAAGACCTTTTTAGCGAAGAGTATATAGACTGGTTCATTCAAACCGACGCTGAGAAGCTAGCGATTCGAATTGACGAACTCTCTCAAAAAGTCATCGACGGGTACGCCGACGTACCCGATGACAAAGTTGTCACAATCAAAGGTAGCCAACCGCGTTATGCTAACGCAGCACCAGTCGATAAGGGTGGCAAGAGTCTGCCCGACGCCCGGCCTGTCTATTTTGGACAACGCCCAAGTCTGGCCGACACGGCGCTCGGCATATGGTATTCGATGCACAGCGAGGGCAGTATGGCGTTGGGTGTTGACGGGTCGCTTTCTGATGGCACCGAATTCAGCCTTAATGATTTGCGCGGCCAAGTGGTCGTGCTGATGTTTTCCGCAGATTGGTGCGTTCCATGCAAGGCCATGTATGGGCAGCTAAGACAACTTTCACTAGCCTTTGCAGACCATCCGTTTGTGGTCGTTACGGTTATGGCTGACCGATCCGTTGAAACAGTCGAAAAGGCGATCGAATACAATGAAGTAACGTGGCCCGCTGTTTGGGATGGGGAGGATGGACCGATCGCCGACGCCTGGCATCGTATCGGATTTGGTGCGCCTTATGTCATCGATCGCGATGGTCGCATCAGTAGCATGGGATTCCGCGGACGAGACCTGGAAAGGGATGTCGAAGAGTTGCTGGGAATCACTGTGGACGATGCGGCGGCACAGGCCGGAATCTCTAAAGAAGCATTGCAGGCTGCAATACAGCCGAGGCGACTCTCGTTGAAAAAAATGAATATCGCTGGGGCGGCTCTTGTAGAAAAACTGGCCGATCACAGGGAAGTGCGAGTCCTCGATTTGAGCGAGAATCCGATTACCGACGACGATTTGGTCCATCTGAAGGACCTCACCGAATTGCGGGAAATTGAATTAGCATACACCGGGGTAACCGACGCAGGGTTAATACACATTCGTGATTTGCCGAATCTCAAGATTCTCGGTTTGAGCGTGCTCCCCGATGTCGAAGGCACAACCAGATTGGGCCGACTGGCGCTTGCGAAGGCCATTCCCGGACTGCAGGTCATGTTTGTAACCCACCCGCCTCAAGAATGATTCGAACGGCACGACGCTAATCGCCGGCATTGCCAATGTGAAGACGACAGATTTCCCGCCGACTTTGGCTCATGAGTACTGTGTCGATGCCATTCGTTTTGCGCGGCGATCGAAATATCAGCGGCACGGCGCTAGCCGCCGGCATGCCAACGTGAAGACAAACAGTATCCTACCGACGTCGGCTCACTAGCGCTGCGTCGATGTCATTCGCTTTGCGCGGCGATCGAAACATGAGCGGCACGGCGCTAGCCGCCGGCATTTCTGCTGCGATGATCACACGAATTCGCCGGTGGCTAGCGCCATTCCGCTAAGCAATATGAAACCAGCGAATTGTAACTCGTCGCCGTGTAACACATGGCCTCTGGGTGTCGCCATACTACGATGCAAAACATGGCCGGTGGCTAGCGCCATTCCGCTGAGTGGTCTAACCGCGAAAAAGAACGGCATCCGATTGGCGGTGCGGCTGAAATACAACTCACTTTCAACGTACGATGGCAGGCCAGCTATACCGTGGTTGAACCTCGGCATTGGTGCCGGCATTAGTACTCGTCGGATTTGTCATCCCAACCGCGCCTGAACTTGCTACAATTGGACTCGGCCTGACGAGTGCCGCCGGTCCGCGGAAAGGGCAGAAGCCCGTCGTTGCTTGCAGATAACATGCGAACCTTCTTTCAGCCCGCGATGCGGACAACGGGCCGTGTATTGAAAGGAGGTCGCCATGTCGACCGAACGCCAACCTGCTTCCCGTTCTCTGCCGGAACGTCCCGATCTGCGCCACCTGAAGAATCAGGCGAAAGATCTACTCCGCGGCGGCGGTGCCGATTCGCTGAGCGACGCACAATTCCAATTGGCGCGCGAATACGGTTTCTCGAGTTGGCCCAGCTTGAAGGCACATGTTGAATCACTGCGCGAACGAGGCCAATTGAAACAAGCGATCGACGAAAATGATCTCCAGCGCGTTCGGGACATGATGTCGGCGAATCCCGATCTGCACAGTGCCGACCTGGGATACAACAATAGCGGCCCGCTGACTTGGGCTGCCGAGTGCCGCGGTGTTCCTGCATCTCCCGAGCGATTGGCCATTGCCCGGTGGATGATCGAAAACGGTTCCGACGTCCATCAAGGGGGAGAAGGACCATTGATGCGGGCGGCACTGTTCGACGAGCGAATTCCGATGATGGAACTGCTCATCGAGCATGGGGCGAACGTCAACGCCTTGTGGGACGGCCGCTATCCAATCATCTGTGCGCCTTGCGAAACGCTGCAACCCGGTGCACTACGTTGGCTATTGCAGCACGGCGCCGATCCCAACGCGTTCAGCACCGAATACGGCAACTGCCTGCAAATGCTGGTCTGCACCTATTCGCGGAATCCCGAAGGCAAGCACGGCTGCCTGGAAGTTTTCGCCGAAGAGGGGTATGCGCTGCCGGAGACCGCTCCGATGGCCATCCATCGCGGACGAATCGATCTTTTGGAAGAATGTTTGTCGCGCGAGCCGGCGATCTTACAACGGCGTTTCTCGGAAGCAGAAATCTATCCGCCGGAACTCGGCATTCAACCACGAGAAGGCCTGCACTGTGCGCCGCTCAGCGGTGTAACGCTATTGCACATGGCGATCGAGTATCATGAATCGGAAATCGCTGAGTGGCTGATCGACCAGGGAGCCGATGTGAATGCTCCCAGCACCATTGATGCCGACGGTTTTGGTGGTCATACACCGCTGTTTCATACCACAGTGACACTTGGACCGAAGACCGATTCGATGGCGACGTTGCTGTTGCGAAGCGGGGCTGACCCGCACGCGCGAGCAACATTTCGTAAGCAGCTATATATGACCGGCAATCCGGAAACGGAAAAAATGGTCGAGTACCATAATGTCACCGCCGTCGAGTTTGCCCGGCAATTTCAAGAACCACGTTTTGTGAACGAAGCGGCCATCGCCGCCATCGAAGAGCATGGCGGTAACTAGAACAGACCGCAGTGCGTTCGTATTCTATCAATTGACAACTACCATGTTCTGGAATTCGGAGGATTGTTTTGGGTACGAAGTAAACACAGACTCACAATGGTCAAGCAGTTTGATTTGCACCGGAGTCGATTTCCTGTTCGTCCTCGGCACTTGAAACCTCTGCTAACGCGCGATTACGACATTGAGATCTTGTCACGATAAACAGGTGTAATCGATAGCTATACGAATCCATTCGAATCGATTACCTAAGCTTAAAGCGTCCAGGAACACCAGAGACTTGAGCTATTGGAACACAAACCAAGGTTCCTTCATTTCCAATTCGACGAGTGAGTGATTGACTCCGTCCTCCAACTCGGAAAGCGCACGCTCACCTACACACGCTTTCGGCTCAAATACTACACCGTGACCATCTGGCGTCTTTGATGCCCTAAACATACTCACAGTAACTATTAGGGAAAACGCGGAGATAGCAAAAACACCGGCTGACAGAACGCGAACAGAAATCGGCGCAAAAAGATTGGGACGCGCGAGCATCAGCAAGATTGCAGTCGCGGCTGAAGCAACGGTAATAGCCAGGAATTGGAACCGAGCGTTCCCACGACGAATTTGGCGTTGCTGTTCAGTTGTCACATCACCGCGGAATTTTTTTGAATCTCCACAGCTGTCGCAATAGACGGTGACGCGCGTATCGAGTGCCGGTTCGGGACCATATTCGATAGCCCTCATGAATCTGCACGTTTTTATTTCGTATCGCGTCACCTGCATTGTCACCGACTCAATGTCCGCCGGGAGCCGTCGCTTCGATTCGTGCACCAATCGATACACTCTTGCCAATGGACACCTGCTCTCTGTGACCTTATTTTTTTGACCACACTTGGGGCACGCAACCGACATGCCAATGTGATCACGTTTCGCCCTTCCCGAATGACCACATTTGCAGCAGCGGACTTTGACGCCGTGATATTCCATCTCAATCTCCAGAACTAGGAGTAAGCGCGAATGGAGTGTTGTTCTATTCGAGACTACTCACTTGGTGCCTTGCAGTGACTATGAAGCGCAAGCACAATGAGTCTAGGATCGATCTGCCGCGATAAATGGCTAGGGTTACGCGCGAACAATGACCGAACCGGCATGTGGGTGAATCGACTATAGCTAGTTCACTTAATTGATTCCAAACCGTGCGAGCCCGACTGTTCTTTCCAAGTCATGATAACAGCGGTTGGTAACTGCACCGCGAACTGATTTGTGGTGGACGACTTGCGAGGGAGAAACCATGGAGAACGACCCACAGCGGCAGATGGCCTTGGTGTTCTTCGCCGTGCTTTTCGTCATCCTTGCCGTCGTATCAGTGTTCATTCTCGCCGCGAATGGCCTTCTTACGCTTAAGAGAAAATCATCCATTTCAAAGATGCTGCGAGACGGAATGAATGGGCGGGAGATTCTCGAAGAACTGCTACTAAAGTCGTTCAATCAAGACTTTGTGAATACGCTATTGAATTCTCCAGAATATCCAAACGTTATTGCGCAGATTCGGGAATCAACAGGAAATGACGTCCAGAAAGCCGTCCGAACCTATCTGTCCGCATCCGTCCGTGTCAGCGTTATCAAGGATCAAATTGCCAAAGCAGACAAAGACGAAACTGCGAAGCTCAACGAGATTCCGGAACTGCCGTTTTCAGCGGTTTGCGTTATTGAATCTGAAAAACTCAAATGGAACGAATTTGGAAGCAAGGGTGCCGTTGAGAGTGGCGACATTGTTTATGCCTGTAATGGCGTGCTCACTACCAACTCGGATGAGCTGAAACAAGTATTTAAGTCCGTGCCTAAAGACGGGTATGTTACGCTTGACGTCGTCCGCTCCCATGATCCAATGGATGACCCGAAAGATTCTGCAGTTGCAATACAACTCGGTCTTATAGGCCTATTTAGTTCTCAACTCATTCGGGCAGCAGATCGAGTTTTCGAAGACCCATTCGACTGTGTTAAGCTCCAGGGCAAGAGAAGCATGTACATGGCAAAGATCAAGAAGGTGAAGAATATCTGAGAGTCCATTTGATGGTTGGCTTCCTTATCAACATCAACGAATTCGCGGCGAATTACATCCCGAAATGTAAGGAGAATGACTTTGTCCACTTTCTGATCGCCAAGCCAAATTGTTCTAGAGCCTCCCGAGTGTGATTTCCAAAAGTGCGTTAGGTACGGACCACGAAGCAGTAAATTAGAATTGCCCGCTGTTGGCCTTCCATTTAATTTAGGCGCGTTCGGACATGGATTTCCTGTGATCGATCCTCTTGCTAACGATTTGCCGTCGACGTTTGATGACGGCGAACTTTATGACCTGATGCTCGCCGGCATGACGTATGGGCTCGATTTTTACCTCGGGCTAGCGCGCGAAGCGAACGGCCCGGTCCTGGAAGTCGCCTGTGGAACGGGCCGCGTACTACTGCCCTGCCTGCAGGCGGGCATCGACATTGAGGGACTTGACCTGTTCGAATCGATGCTGGCGAGGCTGCAAGCCAAGGCGGCTGCGCTCGATCTCTCGCCAGCGCTGCATCACAGCGATATGAGCGACTTCTCGCTATCGCGGCGCTACGCGCTGATCACCATCCCGTTTAACGCGTTTATTCACAATATGAGTCAAGAGGCGCAAATTGGCTGCTTGAGTTGCTGCCGGTCGCATTTGAATCCCGGCGGTCGACTCGTATTTGACACCGCGTTTCCCTCGCTGGAATGGATCGGAGCATCACAGAACGAACGCGTGCTGGAAGGCGAGATTCCCCATCCAAACACGGGGCTGCCGATGCGGATGTACGACACGCGCCGCTTTGACCGTGTCGAGCAGATTCAATATTCCTTGAACGAACTCGAGTTGCTGGCTGCTGATGGAAGCATCGGAAAGACCTACCGCTCACAATCCAGTGCTCGCTATATCTTCAAAAACGAAATGGAACTGCTCTTGCGTGTGGCCGGTTTTCAACGCTGGGAAATCTACGGCGACTTCGATGGCCGTCCGCTGACCAACGAGAATGACGCCATGATCGTGTCCGCCTGGAACGAGTGACGGCGACAAGTGCGTTCGATGTCGGCGGTTGGGGCAGTCAGACGCCGCTGATTCGTACGTTAGTAGCCCTCGGACGTGAGCGGCACGGCGCTAGCCGCCGGCATTGTTGCCGGAATGGTCACACGAACTCGCCGGTGGCTAGCGCCATACCGCTCAGTTGTGAATGTCAAACTTCACTTACCGCGTTCGACTCTGTCTTGCGCTTCGGTGATATACAGAATGACTCTCTCTAACGCGTCATCATCCTCAACAATGTCGACATCCGCGCCACGTGTCCAAATTTTTGCGTTCGAAATCGCCTCCGGATCCTGCCGCAGCACACGTGTCGCGTTAGCCTTAAACTGATCGCGGACTTGGATGGGGGCCGCGTCGGCGGTGACGGCAATATGGACATGGTTTGACCGGGCGCTGACCGCGTGCAACACCCACCCCCGGATTTCGGCATGACGATGGCAAACTTTTTCCACTTTGTCTTGCTGAATACGGCTCAGCAATACGGGGTCCTCTTTCATGCGCTCTCGACACCATGCTTCAAGCACAGGACGCGGTTGCTGATGGCCAGTTTTCCATTTCCGCCACCCACGACCGTCACCTGGAAGCCATGTTCCATAGGTTGTCCAAGTGATGAAATAGGTGGTTGGCTCGTTCATGTTTAGAACGGTTTACTTTTTCTTGTGAGCGTTTCTGGCTCGTGGGAGCCAGCTTCCATAGAACAAAACGCGATTGTCGCGGCCACAAGGCAGCGTAATACGCTGTAGTGAATCACCGTCGTCGAAACTGGGGTGGTAGAATCTCTGTTGTCACCGGTCACAAATGCAGTATTGATATCATACCATTGGTACTGCGATTAAAACGTGAGCGGCACGGCGCTAGCCGCCGGCATGCTACCACGTTGACCACAGCTTCCCGCCGGTGGCTAGCGCCATTCCGGTCAAGCATATCTCGCCAGTAGCGCCATTCCGCTCAGTTGTCGGCATACGAATTGTAACTCGTCGCCGTGTAACACATGGCCTCTGGGTGTCGCCATACCACGATGCACTACATGGCCGGTGGCTAGCGCCATTCCGGTCAAGCATATCTCGCCAGTAGCGCCATTCCGTTCTGTAGTGTGTCGCCAACATCAGTTAACGCCTGAACCCAACATGCAGCCGACTCGGCCGGTCAGCGATTAATCATCCGGCAAGCGGCTGATTTCAACGCGAAGGCGAACATCGTCCGTCACCGGCTTACTGGCGCGCACGTCTTCTTCGCGGAATGTCGCCATCAGAACGGCACCATTCGGCGTGCGGTTGTAATCGTAAATGATGTAAATCGTGCCGTCCTTCGCTTGTACGCCGTCGGGGTACGTCACCTTTTCGCGTTCGTCGAGTAACAAGCCACCCTGCCACGTCTTGCCGTCGTCATCGGAGATAAATGCCATTAAACGTTCCCGCCTTGTCTTCTCATCGAGTGGGCCATGTTTAACCAACAGCAGATTTCCCGAATTGAGTCGGCGCACAAAGAACCGCGATGTTGGATGCTTGAGCGGACTTCGTTCGACAGGGCTCCAGGTCTTGCCGCCGTCTTGCGAATACGTGTAACAGATGCCGCGCGAGCGGACCATCATCCACAGTGACCCGTCCTTTCGTTCGACAATCATCGGCTCATCGGGACCGCGTGCTTCAACCGGTAGAACATTTGCCGTCCCCCGCAGATGAAAAGTCTCCCCCTGATCGGTTGACGCATACACTTTGATGCTGTTGTCCGCTTTCCAGACGGACGAGGTGAGCAACCAATTGCCGTTGGACAGGACGGTCGGCTTGTTGAGCATGATGCCGTCCCCTAGACGGCGCGGCAACGACCACTGCGGATCATCAGCATTCGGCTCGTTGGTTGTCATGGTCCAAATTCCGTAGCGCCCGTCCTGCTGCCCAAAACTTTGCCCCCAAAATAACCACAGCCGCTCTTGAGGATCGATCCAAATGCAGGCCGACATGGCGCGCACCCCACGGCGAGGGAGAATCATCAGCTTGATATCCGACCACGTGCGACCATCGTCGTCGCTGTACTTCACGACTTGGTAATTGCGGGGGCTTTCGACGTCTCGACCGTGAATAACCCACAATCGGCCTTGTGATGTCCGTTCGATGCCGGGTACGCCTTGACGCTTGGTCGGTGAGACGTGTTGCGGCCAGGGATCGACAATGACAAAGGGCGGAAGCAACGCCAAATCGCGTTCGGCGGGCCCAGCTTCGCGTTGACGGTCACGTTGTTGTGACGTTGTCTCATCGGCAACAACGACCATGGAAGAGGCTGTCGAAATCGCAAGAAGCAGTGTTACCCGTTTCATTCATCGGTTCCTGATCAGGCGCGGAAATCAGTTCACCAAGATCTCTTTCGCCAACTACGGCTCGGGGCGCAGTCGGGTGATATCGACCTGCAGACGAACGTCGTCGGTAACCGGCTTGCCGGCACGCACGTCCTCTTCGCGAAAGACGCCCATTTGAACTGATCCGACGCCGCTATTCCCGTCTCGATTGCGCGTATATCGCTGGTGATCGTAAATCAGATACACCCTGCCGTCTTCCGCCTGCGTGCCATCGGGGTAGGATGATTCACGTTCATCTACTAATAGCCCACCTTGCCAATTCTTACCGTCGTCGTCGGAGACATAGGCCGTCATGTGAGTCCGTTTTCCGTCCGGTGAGTTGTTCCGCACCAAAAGGAGCGCGCCCGATTGCAACCGTCGGAGAAAGAAGCGCTTGTTGGCGAACGTCCGCCCTTTCATTAAGATTTCGCCGGAGCTCCACGTACGGCCGCCATCGGTCGAAACGCTATGAGCAATGCCGCCCGTGTTTCGCAGCAGCATCCATAAGCTGCCGTCGCCACGTTCCACAATCATATGCTCGTCAACACGTGTACCGGGAACGCGCACCTGACCGATCCATTCGAACGTCTCTCCCTGGTCGCTTGAGTGGTACACGTTCGAGCCACGTTCGTCGCCGAGATCGTGTTCGAGCATTTCCTTGGTGTAGGGCGAAAGGTCGTGACGATCGAGATTGATGTTCGGCAGCCCGGTGTTGTCACGCCACAAACCGATCGCCAGCAACCAATCGCCGTTTGACAGGACCGTCGGCTTGTTGAGCATCACGCCGTTGGCAATCCGTCGCGGTGCCGACCAGGTGGGATTCTCAGCGTCCTGGTCCGCGGTAACCATCGCCCAGACTCCCATGCGTCCATCCTGCAGACCGGCACTTTGCGCCCAAAAGAACCACATCCGGTTTTGGGGATCGATCCACAGGCAAGGATCGTAAGTATGCACCCATTTGGTCGCCTGAATTGCCAACTTTTCGGTCCAGGTTTCGCCGTCGTCCCCACTTGTTGCAAGGACTACGTAACTAAAGGGACTTTCCACGCCGCGCTCGCCCTTGCCGGTGTACCAGGCGGCCCAAAGTCGGCCGTTGGCGGCTCGTTCGATGCCCGGTACGCCTTGCGCCCCTCGCGAGCTTTTTGCATGGTCGGCGTCGAACTCGGTGAGGACTTGAGGGGGGATCAACGCGATATCAGGCAGCGTGGTCCCCGCAAGCCGGGGGACATCCGATGTTGATTCTTGAGCGTGCACCTGCGCGCAACTGACACAAGCGATCAAGGAGACAAGGCTAAATGTTTTGAGCATCGGTGTCTCACTCGTTGGTGAAGAAGACAATCATCACAAGCATTCTGCGCAATGCATCGTACTGAGTTCGACTCACGCGACAAATCCCGCCAGCCGTTCGAATAGCCAGAACGTCGCGAGTATGCCAACACTATACCCCAGGCAGCGGTGCAGGCCTTGCTCGAAACGCAAGTCGGGTGCGAGGGATCCCATCGAAGGCGTTGCGGCTTGGCGGTTCCGCTTCGCCCAAGCCGCAGCAATCTTCCTCAGACCGGCGAACACCATCAGCACAGGAATCGCGAAGAGTATCTGGCCAATCTCGACGCCGATGTTAAAGAACAACAAACCGGTCACACGTTCCGTGTCTGGCAAACCGATTTCGTTGAGCGCCGCCGCAAAACCAAGCCCGTGCAAAAGCCCGAATGTGCTCGACACGGTGATCGGATACTTCCAAGTGAAATTCTCCCGGCGTCCCTTGGCGACCTCAGTTGCGAGAAAGACAACGCTGAGCGCAATCACCGCTTCAATCGGCGGCACGGGAAGCTGAACAATCTCAAGCGCGGAAAGGGCCAGCGTGATGGAATGTGCCACCGTGAAACCGGTAATCGTCAACAGGACCCGTTTCCAAGTCCCGGCGATACACACCAGACAAACCAAAAACAGCAAATGGTCGGTCCCCACCCAAATGTGATGCATCCCCAAACGCAAGTAGTCGCCGGCAACGCTCGAACGCGACGGCGTTGCGGGAACTTGCCAACTGCTTTCTCCCGGCGGCAGAACAACCGTCTGCGAATGCCCTTCTTGAAACGACATGCGGATGACGGTGGCCACCGTCGGCGGCGTTAACGGATACTCAATCCCAATCGACTCTCCACGCAGCCCGCCTGGGCAATCGTAGTAGTGGTAGGCCTGCTCAGTGGAATCTTGTCTGAGTTTGGGATCGACTTCGACGGCAGACCGTTCCACCGCAAATTCCGGGAGCTCCAGGGTGGGTTGATTGAACTGCGGAATCGTTGGCGGAACGCGGAGGCCGATTCTGAAGCGACGCGCGTCGAGTTCCGTAATCTCAACAAACACCGGTCGATTGTCGTCAGCTGAAGCAGCGCACACACAGTTTAAAACCGTCACGAAAACAACGACACGGATGGTTGTGGAGACGCTCACGGCGAGTCCTCCGCAGGCCGAAGTCGCTGCTGCAGGCTGGGACCAACTTGGACTTCATAACTGTCGATGACGGAATTCTCAATCCGGCGGACCTCCTGCTGAAGCTTCTCCTGATAGACATCGTAGGAGAGCTTCTCTTTCAACTGTTCGATTTCCGGAACGTACGACGCCGTTTTGTTGGTTACGAGGACCAGATGATAGCCGTAGGGCGACTGCAACGGACCGCGCCACTTCGCGTCACTCGGTGCAAAAGAAAAAATCTGGCGTGTTGCTTCGGGTCCAAATTGGCTGGCAATATCGGCGGCTTCCCGTTTGACGTAATTCTGCGAATAAAGGAAGCGATCCCCATGCGTGGGCGCTTCGTGAAACGGGACTGCGTTCTTTTGGAATTCCTTGAGCTTCGCCTGCGCCCGCTGCAGGGCTTGCTGCGCGCCGTGTCGATCGCTGTTGAAAAAGACGTGAGTCAATGTCACCGTTTCCGGAACGCGATACCGATCGGAGTTTTGTGCCAGGAATTCGGCCAGGTCTTCATCCGAAACAGTGATCGTGGGCGACACGACCCCTTCGTTGATGAACTCGATCTGTCCGACGAGCCGTTGCCGAACTCCGTAATCGGTCTCGTCGAGACCCATCGCTTTGGCTTCGCGGAACAGCGCTTCCTCGCGGACGTAGTCGTCTATTGCCTGTTGTAATTGTTCGGGTGTGAGGCGGTCGCGTTGCTCCTCGATCGACTCGGTCGCGAGGGTTTTCGACCGGACGCGCAAAAAGGCCAGCAGCGATTCGTCATCGACGGTGATCTGCCGCGCCGGGTCGACATCGGGCTCGCGATCGATGGCGTTGTACAGGGCGAACAACAGGCCGCCTGCCAACAAAAAATGGACCAGCGGTTCGGAAGCAAGTTTCAGCATCGACTCTCGCATGGTCAACGATCAATCAACCGGCGTGTACCAAATCGGCGACGTGTAAGCTCTTTCCTGCGTCACCATCGGAATGTTGTCCGGAAGATCCGTCAATCCGTAGCGTTTGGCGTCGTAGGCAGTCCAACGGGGTGTCGGAATTTCGATGACGCGTGCGTAGTAAAAGGCGAGTTCCAGCGGGTCGAAATCGGGGTCTTCCCAAACAGTCGCCAACTCGGGATCGCCGATACTGTTGCTGTAGCTGGCGTTCTTCACGTCGACTGTGCTACCGACCGGCGGAACCTGACCTGTGCCGTCTGGCTGCCGTCCGTCCGATAATGACACATTGTAAATCTCCTCGTGCAACTCGCCATCGTTGGCGCGCCACCCCTTGATCACCTGAACGCGATCGAGGTTGGCTCCATCGGGATCGCGCACCGCACGAATTAAAAACGTGGGAGCTTTCCCATCCGGCGCATGTGTCAAGTCGCCTCCCATCGGCACTCCCTTGCTGTAGCCGACCGCGGCCAAGTCAAACTGGTCGGCATCGGCTGCTTCGTAATCCCAGCCCCCGAAAAAGCGGACCCTCATTCGCGGGCCGGTAGTGGCGTAGGTTTCTTTGCGTTTCATGGCAGCAAACAGCGACGAGCGCGTGTTCTCCGTCGCCCAGACGGCCGCCATACCAGACGATGCGAAATGCCAACTGTTCTTGATGCGATGCGGGCTCGGTTCGTGCAGAGAAATTTTGCCCCAGAAATTATCCTCGCGGGCCGTCGACAGCGACGTATGCGAATCGGTCGCACCGATCATGCCAAATTTGAACGGGTTGATACCGAGTTTTGACTTTTGCTCGAGCCCCAGTTTGAGTGCCGATCGGGCATACTCGAACTGTTTCTGCTTTGCCCAGCCTTCGGGCCGCTCGCCGAAGAAACCATGCCGATGCCAAGTTTCGTAGTCGGCAAACTCATCGGTGGGAGAAAGAATGGGGTGCGCTTCCGCGTCACCTTTGTATTGCGTCATCTCGTATAGAGGCTCCCACCGCGCACGCGACTGAGCATAGTCGCGATCGATCGGCTTGTCGTCGTAGTCGACCGGGGCAAACATCATCCCGCTGCTGAGATTACCGTTGTGCGGAATCGCCAGCACCTTGCCGCCGACGCGATCTTCGTAATCTCTGAGAAAGGCCCACAGGTCTTCCACGTTGCAGCTATCTCGGTTGTTAAATGGAAGGACCTGACTCGCTTGCTCGGCTCCCCCTTCAAAAATGACATTGCGATGGAAATTGGGCGAGCGAGGGTGCTTTGACGGTGGCGTCCACTCGTATCCGATAAATGCGGTGAAATGCCCCGGGTCGTTGTGGAAGTCGGCATTCGCGCAAACCTCTTCCCAGACGGATTTGCGAAACTCCTTGTCTTCGACGTAGTCCGTGCTCCAGGCCTTCCAGAAAAAGCCGGGCGTTTCGCCGCCCGTGGAGATGCGGCGAAGAGCGTCCTGGCGGGGGTCGGGCGACTCTGCAGTCAGCACGTCTCCCGTCTGAAACGGAACTTGCTTCATTTCCTCCAGCCATTTCTTGCCGATTTCCGTCTTGAGAATCAACGGATCGAGCCGCTGCAAACGGGGGAGCACGCCCAGATTCACGGCGTGATCGGCGACGACAATAAAATCGAGCGGACGACGCAGACGGACCAATTCGCCGTTATGCGCCCGCACGCTTTCCCCCTTGGCAAACCGATAGGCCATATCGGGTGAGATCGCCTTATTGCCCATGCCGTTGGCGTCGACCGACATGCTGGTGTGCAAATGCGTGTCGCCCCAGTAGGCCGCTGTCGGGTGCGACTGATTAGCCGCCGGCGAATAGTAGTAACCTTCGTCCGCGAGGCTGTACGAAGCACCGAGGATTGTTACGACAACTGCGAAGGCAGCCGTTCGCTTTGAATCACGTTGCAACATCGAGTTCTCCACTGGACTCATTTCACAATTGCTTTTCGAGCTGATCTCATGTTGCATCAGCGGGTTTTGGACCCGGCTGCAGAAGGAACAACTTCGCAATGCATCATATCGCGACGAAGTTGTGAGAGCAAAGAAATCACAAGCTGTTACTGATCGGCGTGCACAGGGGACTGGCTCGCAGCATATGCCCCGCAATAGGAATGGTTCGTTTCGCCCAGCGTGCCTGTCCCCGTTTCGGAAAACGCAGAGCCGGAATCCAGGAAGCGGCTCGGCGGGAGCCTCCCCCTCTCCTGATTGCTGTCGGGGCCGAATACGCTGAATCAGGTTGGTCGACTGAGCGGCAGAGCGCTAGCTCGCGGGCAGGAGCGATCGCAACTCACGAATCAGCGGCTAGTTGTGCGCAAGGATTCGTCAAACTTGAAGTGGGCCAGTTTCTCTATTGAGATTCGTAGGCCGGACCACGCGCAGCGCCGTTCTGACATTGCTACCGAGATCGATCTCGCCACGAACCGAACATCGTCGCTTCCGCTCCTTTAATCGGCCGACGGTTTTGAAACGCAATTTCAGCAATGGATTCACGAAGCCAACCAGGGCCTAAGGCCCGGTACATCCATTGCCGGTGGTGTGAACCGCCGGATCTCGAATCTGAGAATGATCAGGCCCAACGGGCCGACACACCGCAAGTCCATGTGCCGGCCTTTCAGGCCTTGACTTGGTGTTGCAACATTCCACCGGGGCTTGGCAGCCCCGGCAACGGATTTGCCGACCCGTCGGGTCTTCAGGACTCTGGACTATTTCTTGATGAAGTGTTCTTTGTTTTCGAGCGCGTATTGGGCGAGCATCGCCATGACGTTCTCATCGCAGGCGTAATATTTGTCATCGAGTTCATCGAGGGCTTTGTCTTTGTTGCGTGAAAACTTCGCCAGTTGACGATGGCGGGGGTCGTTCTCTTCGGGTGGACCATCGGTACCGAACAAGGCGGTCGCCTGCTTGAGAACGTCCGCGCGACAGTGGTCGCCCACATCCTTTAGACCGGCCAATGCGGTTTTCCA
Organism: Planctomycetaceae bacterium; assembly: GCA_028284485.1. Taxonomy (GTDB): domain Bacteria; phylum Planctomycetota; class Planctomycetia; order Planctomycetales; family Planctomycetaceae; genus JANQRQ01. Next base: position 190,551 of record JANQRQ010000290.1, read on the forward strand.
ACGGTCGCCGGAACTATTCACGAAGTATTGCGCGTGGCCGCCGTTTGTAACCTCGGCATCGTAGACAAAGACGGTGTAGTAGTACTGTTGCGGTAGCGACAAACCGTCGAACCCGAGATTGTCGACTGCGTCCAATATGAATTCGCGTGCATCGGTGACTCCGGACAACTTTGCCAGCGCTTCGGCAGCTGCCTTTTTGACCCTCTTTTTCGGCGAATCCAATTCGGCGCGAAACATTTCCTCCGCCCCTTCGTCAGGATTGTTGGCATAGGCTCTCAATGCTTCGGCGTACTCGTTATCGTGTGGGAATTTGTCCGAGAGCGGTTTGACGGTTTCGAGAAAGGGGAGGAGCACATCGTGGGGAATCTGTTGTCCGGACTCGTTGACCGCCCGAATGAGGCGAAAAAGCTTGCGGTTCTCGACACTGAAAACTTCCGGCGACAAAAGAATCGGCAGCGCGCGGCCGGCGTCGATTTTAAGTAACGTTTTCGCCGCCTGATCGTTGTGTTCGATCAGCTTCGTGACAGCCGGGAACATCGCGCCCAGGAATTCTCTTGTGCAGCGACTTCCTGAAATACCTCGCTGAATACCATACATGGCGAATGTTCGAATGTGGTCGTCATCATCGTCCAACCCCTCCAATAATGGCTCGATACACTCGGTCGACCCGATGTTGCCCAATGCGACGGCTGCTTGCTTTCGGAAATCCTTGTCTTCGTGATCAACGTATGGGATCAGCGGTTTTACCGCATCAACCGGTCCGAATGGCTCGAGCAGCTCACAAATCCGACCGAATGTCGATAGGTCTCGGCTACTGACCGACCACTCCTGAAACTTTATTTCGGCAGTTCTGGGATCCTCCAGCGCCTCGATCAGAAATGGGACGGCCTTTTCGCCGACGAGTTCGAGTTGTTCGTAGTTAAAATCGCTGTCCTCCGCGACGAACAGCCGATCGACCATCTGCTGAATCTCGGTGTCCGAAATATCGTCCGGGACGGTCAGCGAATTCCGTGCCTGGAAGAACGCATTCGCAGCCTGTTTGTATTCGGGATTCTTCACGTAGTCGCGGAATCCGCCACGCCGCGCGTTGCGCGCCTGCACAGCGCGATACGCATAGATGACGGCGGCGATGACGGCCAACAGAATGCCGAGAATGACAAGCGTATGCGGCATGAGCTGAAATCACACAAATGAATGTAGATTCCCCCGCGCGACAACATCCGGCGCAGGATCGATGGCGTTGCAAGCCCTATCCTACGGCGCTGCCAATTGAGAATCATGTGAATTCCACGACGAATCGCCGACGCGTCGCAAGGCGGATTTCAAATAAGGGGACAGGCACGCTTAGCGGAAGGACCTTTTGACATCGTCGCGGCACGCACCGCGAGCCAGTCCCCTTTTTTGGTGCGCAACACGGCATCTATCAGCCGCGCGACTCCAGCCGGATGATTTCGTCGGCGAGTTCGATGCGGGGACGTTCAGCAATCACGTCGCCTTCGCTTAAACCTTCGATTATCTCGATGCTGGCATCGTCGGTCTCGCCGATGACGACCGATTTCGGTTGCGGGCCATTTTGAGTCATCACGAAGGCATAAGCCTTCTCGCCGATCGTAATGATGGAATTCGAAGGTGCTTGTAGGACCGAATCACGGTTGGAAACAAGGACCCGCACGTCAGCCGTCATCCCCGGCATAATGCCCGTTTCTTGTGAGACATCGTCAGTAATCTCGACGATCGTTTCGAACTCGCGGGAGACATAGTTCGAATGGTAGCGGCGTGACGGAATCGACGAAATCGAATCGACGACGCCCCGAAAGTTTCGCCCTAAAGCTTCAACGTAGATGGTGACCGGCAAACCCTCTTCGATCGACATGATTTGCGTTTCATGGATGTCGATTTCGACCTGCATGCGGCTGTAATCGGGAACGCGCATCAATTCTTCGCGAAAGTCGACTTCGATCCCTTCTTCAATTGATCTCGGTTGACTGCTGCGAAGGGAGTAAATGCGATAGACGATTTTCCCCGACTGCGGCGCCCGAATCGTGCAGGCAGCAATGTTCCTCATGGCCCGCTCGTATCTGTCCCGATCGTGTTGGGCAAGTTGTTTTTGCGAGCTTAAAGCGATTTCGACCTGTGACATTGCCAAACGGGCTTGCAGTTTGACGCGCGCCAACTCCAGCTTACTGTTGACGAGATTGGCCTTCAGTTCGGCCAACGTTCGCACAGCCGTAAATTGCTCCAACAGTTTCTTATTGTCACGCGCTTTGCGCAATTCAATTTCCGCACGACTGACCGACAGGCGGGCTTGTTCCAGGTCGCTTTGTGTCTGATAGCCTTTGCCGGACATGCGTTTGGCATAAATGTATCTTTCGCGTGCCTGATTGAGGGCTTCTTCAGCCAACCGACATTCGCCCTCGAGCGAATCCTGCTGTTGGACGAAGCTGCCTTCTTCAAATTCGCGCAAATCGAGTGCCGCCATTTCGACCAACAGCTGAGCCGCCGCCGTCAGTCGATCGTTTTCGGCCTGCTGAATTTTTACCGCTTCCTCGGCTTGGCGGACGGCGGATTCCGATTCCGTCAGTTCAACCAACTTCTCATTGGCATAATCTCGGAATCCGGAAGAATCGAGTTCGCAGATGATCTGCCCCTCTTCAACCTGAGTTCCCTCGGGAACGATGCTCAGCAGATTGGCATCCCATTCGCATTGGCTAATGACCGAAACATTGTTAGCGCTGTCGAGCTGGCCGCTTTCGGTCACGAAGACGCGGAGCGGACCGCGACTGACCTCAACCGTCGCTATCGAGACCGACTTCGTCGGCATAAAGTGTGAAAGCAACGCGGCAGCAGCGATTCCGGCCGACGCAATTCCGGCAATCGTCGCCAAGGGGGCCGCAAACCGCCATCGAGTACGGCGTACCGGGCTTTGTGGTGTGTCGTCGGGCGTTTGAACAGGCGAATCGATACGATCCGCTTCACCATCATGCGACGGCGTAATAACGGAGTCACCACCAGCGAGAAGCGCACCCGACCCGAAGCGCGTACCTGTTTCGGACACGCCTGACCGCTGCCGTTGATCTCCGATGGTGGAACTCATGGTGTTTTTATTGTTGCACGAAACTGATTGTGCGATCAACAACGTGCTGACGTCGATCAATGCCGACTATGTAGCCATCATGCACGATGGAAAAATTGGTGGTAGGTCTCAAAAAAGCCGAAATGGTGGGAACAGAGGGTCTCTCTGTCGTTTTTAGTCGGCCATCGGTTGGTGGACAGCAATTTATCGTGCGTCGCCGCGAAATCACTGTCACGATTTCGGTGGAGAACAGTCGCCAAAAATGGTGAGCGAACCGTCTATACCATTTACAAATCGGGCGTCCGCACAAACCCATCAAGCAATTTTGATTATAAGTCTGGGCCCAGAGGCTGTCTACGTCGTATTTGCTTCCAGCGAGACAACTTCATCTCGCGGGGCAGCGATTGGTCGAATCGAGAATGCGCAACTTCAGCATGCCGTGGCGGAAAACTCGTCGCGAAATGCGCAGATTCAACGGCGAAGGTACTGGCGAATCAGTTCGGAGACGTGCGATTCAGGACTGCGATTCGAGACGAATCAGTTCGTCGGCAAGTTCAATGCGCGGACGCTCGACAACATGGTCCCCTTCGCTGAGCCCGCTGACGATTTCGATGCTCACGTCGTTGGTCTCACCAATTTCAACGGGCCGTGCTTGCGGACCGTTTTCGGTGATGACAAACGCGTACTGCTGGCTGCCGATGGCAATCACCGAGTCGACCGGCAATTGCAAAACCGAATCGCGTTGGGAAACGAGGATTTCAACGTCCGCCGACATACCCGGCATGAGGCCTTGTTCTTTGGTAACGTCGTCGGTGATTTCAATGACTGTCTCAAACTCACGCACGATTTGATTCGATCGGAATCGACGTGACGGAATCGACGCCACCGAATCGACAACTCCTCGAAGAGTTCTTCCCAACGATTCGACATGCACTAGAACCGGTAGCCCTTCTTCGACGGCCGAAATTTGGCTTTCGTGGATGTCAATTTCGACTTGCATGCGGCTGAAATCGGGAACTCGCATCAGCTCTTGGCGGTATCGAACGCCGATTCCTTCTTCAATCGTTTCCGGTTGGCTTCTACGAAGCGAATCGATGCGATAGACAATCTGACCCGTTTGGGGAGCACGAATGGTGCAGGCTTCGATATTGCGTAACAAGCGATCGAGGTATTCGCGGTCTCGTTGAGCACGGCGTTCGCGGGAGATTTCCGAGATTCTCATCTGTGACATCGCCAAACCCGCTTTGAGTTTGGTTCGGGCGAGCTCCAATCGGCTGTTGCGTAGATTGGCCTCTAGCTCGGCCATGGTCCTTCCGTAGGTAAAGTCTTCGAGCAGCTTCTTTTTATTTTGCGCCTTTTGCAGAGAGATTTCGGCGCGGCTGACTTTTAATCGCGCCGATTCGAGTTCGCTTTGCGTTTGGTACCCTTTGGCCGAGACGCGCTTGGCATATTCGTATTTTTCGCGAGCCTGCGTGAGTTCCTCTGCTGCGAGTGCGCATTCGCCTTCGATCTCGTCCTGCTGTTGAATGAAGCTCCCTTCCTTAAACTCCCGCAGGTCGAGTTCCGCCATATCGACCCGCATTTCGCCGGCGGCGATTCGTCGATCGTTTTCGGCCTGCTGCATTTTGACCGCTTGGCGGGCCTGATGTAACGCCGCTTCCGACTCGGTTAAGTCGATCAATTCCTTGTCGGCCCGCTCGCGTAGCCGTGACGAATCGAGTTCGCAGATGATCTGCCCCTCTTCAACATGAGTTCCCTCGGGAACAATACTGAGCAAAGTGGTCGACCACTCGCAATGATTGATCACCGAAAGGTTATTGGCGCTGTCGAGGTGCCCACTTTCCGTCAGAGTCACGCGCATGGGTCCCCGCTCGACCGCAACCGTCTTGACGGTAACAGCGTCGGATTTACCGAGCACCAACGCGGAGATGTCGAGCGCCGCCGCGACCGCCCCCAACCCCGTGACAACAAAGAGCGTCAGCAGCCAGCGGCTGGTGGGTCGGCGACGTGGAACGGATTGATTGTTGCGAGGGCCGGATTTCACATCGGTCTTGGCGGTCATCGGCCCCGCTCCATGATGGACGTTTTCCCCATGGGGATCGGGTGAGCCGAGTTCCGGTTCACAAGAGAGACCGACATCCGGGCGCAACGCTTCGTCTTCGATGATCGTGCTCATGGTTGATTGCGTTTTCAGCATGATCCCAGCGGGATCGCGCGGGGTTCAATTGTGGTAAGTCGGACTTTACACCTGTTGTTTGTAACTTAGCTCAGTTACTGGGAAAGTCACTTGGCAAGTACGAGGTAGGTCTACGAGGCCTTGTGGGTGGGGACAGAAGCCGCTCTGTCTGGTTTATAGGCCTTGTGAGGTCAATTGACTCAACTGCATAGGAGAATGCCAGTTAAGCCATCAATCGATGTTGATTATAGGGGGGCAGCCATACTCTGTCTAGATGGTCGACTTTCTAACCTCTTGAATTGAGCATTTTCGCAGGAATTCCTATTTTTACACCGATTCCGTCTGATCCAAACTCCGTGAGATTGCATTGTCAAAAGGGAAACGCAAGTGGCCTTTGAAGTTTGCTGCTGCGATGCCCCCCAGTCACAGCGCGACCTGAAAACAATGCCGACTCGAGAGGCCTCGCCACATTCGATAGCACCGATCGAAGCGGTATGACCTGACGGACTGGGCACTTTTTGTGCATCCACAGCCCCGGAACGTTGAGGAATCTCGTCGATAGCTGTCGGACAAGTGATTCGACGCTGTACAGCGTATTACGCTGCCTTGTGGTCGCGACAATCGCGTCTTGGTCTACGATTGCTGGCTGCCGCAAGCCAGAAACGCACACCAGAAAGAGCAAATCGCTCTATTCAGCCGCCGTTTCGGATTCGGCTGCGGTTTCGACGACTTCGAGGCCGGGCACTTCGATCGACGTCACCCGGATCGAGGTGTATTTCTGCCGATGCCCCGTGTGTCTGCGGGAAT
>JANQRQ010000295.1 GCA_028284485.1 Planctomycetaceae bacterium
CCCTGACGTATCGCGGAGCACCACGCCATGTGTTGGTAGCGCCGAATGGCCGGATTCTCGCCTATCTTTATGCAGCCCCGAATACCGGACTTAACCTCGATCAGTATCGTGGATTTCCAATGGGCATCCATGGTCAGCGTTCGTATCGACCGGAATTGCGGGCCGATATGATCATCGTCCATGGACTCACGCCGGTCAGGTTAAAGCCGCAGGCAGCACCCCCTGCGCCCATGAATCAATAACTCGATTGGTGCATGACGATAGGGGCAGCCGCCTCGACGGAAGTGACAATCATCGGATAGAACGCGGTTCGCGTGGGAGCGGAACAGCGTCATCTGGTGCTGTGCAGCTTGAAGCCGCAGCGATATGCGAACTTGCCATCGCCATTGAATGCCGCGTCATCGACAACGGCGTGATCAATCGGCCGGCGATCAACGCGATCATAAGTCCGACTGATTCATAGTTTAACCGACTTCTGCGGGACCGCCTTGGCCCGACGTCGAACTGCCGGCTGCGTCAAAGGAACGCCAGAAAACGACAAGAATCGTTGCGATGACGACTGCAGGAACTGTGAAGAAGAGTTGGTAATCGGTCTCGTTGGTCTTTTCGTCGAAATAGAACTGCCCCAGCAAACCGCCGAGCCACAACCCGAGCGGCATACCGATACCCATCGTGATGAACGCAAACAGGTTTTGCGCGGTGGCCCTGAGATCGCGCGGGCATTCTGAATCGACATAGAGCTGAATGACAATAATCAAAAAGACGTGACAGATGCCATGCAGTCCCAAGCCGGTCAACAACAACCACATCGGTTCGCCGGCCGCGAAGAACAAATAACGTACCAACCAAGCGGCCATTCCGACGGCGAACGTCGTTTTCAGGCCAAGTCGCTTGAGAAACATCGGCAGCAACCACAAGGCTGGGAATTCCGAAATCTGGCCGATCAACATCACCGCGGGAATCCAATCGCTGCCGACACCAGACTGTTGAAGCAGTTTCGGCACGTGAAGCGTATACAGCGGCACGACCAGGGATAACATAAAGCTGATTCCGATCAACGTTGAGAACTGGCGGTCGCGAAACATTCCCAAGATTTGCAACGGCGCAATTCCCGATTCTCGGGTTCGAGCGGGTGGTGTCGCCGGAAGAAATATGCAGAAGCTGCTCAGCACGAATGACAAGATGGCGGCGATGCGAAAACAATCGGCACTCGACGGTCGCGGAAGCCACGTAACAAATTCGTTGACATTGTTGATGGCAGTGCGCCAGTTCGGGAAGTTGGCGTACGCCCAATCGATGGCTTCCCGGCGCCCCAGCCAGACCGATAGCGAGAATCCGGCGAGCATCCAACCGACCGTCCCCCACACACGAACTTTGCCGAACTGGGCATCGGGGTCGGGAAGGTGGCGAAAGGTGAGTGACGTCGCGACCGCCATCGTGGGGAAATAAGCGACCGCGTACAGCCCGATCAATATCACGAGTGCGGAAAAGTTCTCTCCCGTCTCGCGATAAAGTTCCGTGGCAAAAGGCAAGGCGGCGAGAGTTAACGCCCCGATCAGATGGCTGATGGCGAGATACTTTTCGCTGGCCAGCCAACGGTCGGCAACCTGCCCAACGAAGAACGGAGCGACCCATAAGCCGACTGCTCCGACTGCCATCAGCAAGCCTTGTCGCTCGGAAGAGAGGCCAATTTCTGTCAGATAAAGCGGCAGGTAAGTCAAGATTGTGCCGGTAATGCCCCATTCCAGAATCCACAGCACCGACAGACGCCAGCGTAGATTCCAGGGCAAACGGGCAGTCATCGAGACGTCTCCGGCATGGTGGGGGCAGTAGTCGAATCTACGTCGTATGGTTTTCCCGGCAAGAATTCAAAATACATCAAGGGCCGATCCACATAGCTAGCTGTGAATGGCCAAAGGCGATACGACTCTTTCTCAACGATGCACGCCGGTATCAAAAGTTGATGAATGTCAGCCGACTTGCGGTTCCGGTCCTTCTCCCGAACCGAGGGGAGCCTCGGCTGCCATTTCCGCTTCCTGCTGAGGGTCGCGCGGGTCCCGAAATCCAACCCAGAATAATACGCAGGTTCCAAGAGCAGCAATTGCCGGCCAGAACCAAATTTCCGGCCATCCGTGTTGCTGGGCTGCGCGCCATTCCGTCCGAGTGACCTGCCCGTCCTTATCCTGGTCGGCGCCTTCAATTGCCGCGGTTAGCGAATCCATGGCATAGGTCGTGCTGATTCCGGCGTCGTCATCAGTTTCAATATAGTCTTCAGTGATCTGATCAGCGGAAATCGAGCTTTCTGCCGTTAAGCCGAAAGTTTCAGCGAATCCTGTGACCGCGCCTGATTCGTCAGGCAGATTCCAGCTCGGCAACGGAAGCGATAGACTTTCCGCCGATCCATCCTCAGTCGACGTGACCGTAGCTGCAACTTGGATCTCTGGGGGATACTTGTCCACAGTCCAACCACCGATCATGGCGCCGATAAACATTCCGACGCCCATCGTGACAAACGCAATAAAACTCTGCGCGCTGGCCCGCTGCTTTTCGTCGACTCGCGTATCGACGTAGATCTGGCTAGCGACGAAGAAAAAGTCATAGCAGACGCCATGAAGGATCAGCCCGAAGACCACTAATGGCAACGCCAGCGACCCAAAAGCAAAGTATCTGAGTACCCAGGCCAGCATGCCCACGGCCAGCATCTTTTTGACACCCAAGCGGACGATGAAGAATGGCATGGCCAGCATGAAGCCGACTTCCGAAAGTTGCCCTACAGTTTGCAGAGCGGTCGGGTATGGAGCATCGATTTCCGTTAAAAAGACATTGGCGAACCCGTAATAAAAGGACAGAGGAATACAGACCAAAAAAGAGCACAGCACGAAAATCGCGAACGATGGGTCACCAAGTAATTGGATAACGCCACTGCCCGTTGATTCCGATGACTCGTCCTTTCCTTTGGGAGGCGTATGGGGCAATGTAAAACTAAAAATTCCCAAAGCCGCGGACAGCCCTGCCGCCAAGTAGATCGGCAAGTTCGTCGTGCCGTCCAGCACGAAGCCGACAATCCAGCCGACCACGATCCAGCCCCACGTTCCCCAAACTCGAATGCGCGGAAAATCCTGCTCCGGATCCCCAATGTTGGCGAAGCTGATGGAATTCGTCAGGGCCAACGTCGGCATATAGCAAATGGCGTATGCGATCATGATCGCAAATAGCTGATTGAAATCGGCAGTCACTGCTGCTGTTCCAAGCAATGCCGCGCCAATTAAATGGAGTCCGCCGATAAGCTTTTCGGTTGCAAACAAACGATCGGCAACGATGCCCATGAACAACGGTGAGATCATCGCGGCGATCGCGGTCGTCGAATAAATCGATCCGATTTGTACGCCTGTGAATTCAAGCGTTTCGCCCATATACCCGCCCATGGAGACCGCCCACGATCCCCAGATCGCGTACTGCAGGAACATCATGATCGATAGTTTCGTCCGCACTCCAGAATCCATTGACAGTCCTTTCGACTCCGTGGTTGTCGCGACATGTTGAAATCGTTACCGATCATGTCGTGTCAATGCGGGGCAGGCAAGCAAAAAGATTCGATCACCGGTGAAAAACGATCGGCTTGAGGGAGTTGATTGTCACAGTCGCCGGGCCTTTCGCAGAGTCGCTGTTCCGGTCGCACGCAATTCCCAATCGCAGCCACGAAACACAGACACGCTGTTGTCTGTGCGGTATCGAATCGACCTTTCGATTCGATCATCGCGCGTCAGCCCGCAACGAGGAATGTTTCCGCACCGCGACACGAGTCGTTGACCGTGCTGCTCGGAGATCTCCCGAATCGACCACGCGGCACCAGCTCGAAAGCAGCCCAGAACTGCGGCAGAATTGATCAAATTGTTAAGTAATCGGAATAATTCCTATATTACGTATAATTCCTATATTTACTACAGTCGCTACGACCGATATGATCGTTATTATCGTTAGTAATTGGTTCACGTAGTTGCTTGGTCGAGTGGGCTGTGGGAAGTCGATGCAAGCAGGACACACTCTGCACGACAGGAGACAACATGAGAACCTTAAAGAAGTTATGGCATGACGAATGCGGTGCGGTGATGACAGCGGAATTAGTTCTGCTGGGATCAATGGGCGTCGTGGGCGCCACCGTCGGCTTGAACGCCTTGTCGAATTCGATCAATGAGGAATTGGTCGACGTCGCCAAGGCGATTCGTAGCCTCGACCAAAGTTACACGATCCAGGGACTCTCAGGCTGTGGGGCCTGGACAGCCGGTTCTTGCTATCAGCAGGAGCCAGTCGCGGAATCGTTGAAGAAGCTGGACCTGCATTTGGTACCAGTGCCGGATCAAAAAGTGGAAGAGGCCGAGAAACCCGATGCCGAGCATCAATCGGCGTCGTCTGCGGGTCCGCAACTCGATTTTCGTCAGGTTGAAATTCTGCGTGGTCCGGAAGCTTAGTTGATTCGTTCGGAGAAATGGGCTGTTGTGCGTAGCACGGCGCCCAGAAGCCGTTGCAGATAAGCAATTGTCTGCTGCCTTAGACCAGCCCTCGGTTCGATTTCGAATCGAGGGTTTATTTATTGGGAATTCGGGCGCGTCGGAAGGTTAGCTTGGCGGTTTTTCAATTCGAACTCACTCCACCCGTACGCGATTTCCGTCAGTGCAAGATCACCGATTGTCACTTTGAGTTCGTCCGTCAGTAATGTTCCTCCACGTTTCTTGTAGAAGTTGCGGAAGGGGTTCTCCTTCAACACCCACACTTTCATCGAGTGCATGTCGCGATTGGTCAACAAGTTCATCGACTCGTTGAGCAAGGCTGTTCCGATGCCTTGACGACGATACTGGGTCAGCAAATACAGCGCGTACAATTCTCCCACGAATCTTGGATCGTTGTTGCGCTCTGGACCGCCTCCCGCAAATCCGACAATTTGCCCGTCGACTTCTGCCGCAATATTGAATTCATGCGGGGCATCTTTTGAAAGGATGGTCTCCCATTTTTCTTGACGATCTTGTTTGGAAAGTTTGTCTAAGAATTCACCTGGCAAAATGCTTCGATAGGCGGTACGCCACGCTTCGACATGGACGTGCGCCAGTCGTTGAGCGTCATTACGAACTACGGGCCGAATTACGAGACGGGCCATATGTCGGTCTCCGGGTAGGATTCTATCTCGACAGACTCGTTCGCGATACAATTGGTTCGCCCGGTTACGCTACGATGTAGGCCTCACTCTCGAATTCCGAGTGCAGTCGGATCGGCTACTTGTGAGTTGGCTGAAGGGACTATTTCAGTCGTGCTACAGCGTATTACGCTGGCTTGTAGCCGCGTCAATCGCGTTTCGTTTTATGTTTGCTGGCTCCCACGAGCCAGAAACGCCCACAAGAAATAGTAAACCGCTTTATCCGGACGAACGGATTGGCAATGCAAGACTGGTACGTCGAGAAACGCGAAGCGATCGAAAAGGTATTCGCTCAGGCAGAACCTGTTGTCGACGAAGCCGAAATCTTTACATCTCCGACCGGTCGATATTCGCTCGAAGTGATCCCCCATCGAACCGGCCCTAAAAGTTGGAGATACTCCAAGGGGATCGTTCGACTGGAAGAAACGGGAGAGCTGATTTCCGAAATCAAGCGGAACTATTCCGCCTTCCCGTATTCCTGGGCCGAGCACCATCCGACAGGTCATGACTACGTTGTAGCCGGCGAGGACTACCAAGGTCAGACGATTGTCGAACTGGACACCGGTCGTCGCATCGACCACGTCCCGGATGCTGCTCATCAAGGATTTGGGTTTTGCTGGGCGGCCCATTATCCTTCACCCGATGGCCGTTTCATCTTCGTCGACGGGTGCATTTGGGCCGGGCCCTACGAATTGGTGCAATACGATTTTCATCAACCGATGTCGCTGCCGTATTCCGAAATCAATCGCTGGCCGGTTGAGAAGGTCCATGGATTCGAACCCGATGGCTCGCTTGTCTGGGAGTATCTCGCCGAAATTCGGACCACCGACGGCAAACGAGTCGACGAGATGTCAGAGGAAGAAGAAGAGGAATTCGAGTCCGACGAAAACTACTCGGAACTCCTGGGGGAAGTAACGATTCGGATGAAGTGGCATCCCGACGGGCATGCTGAAGTCATTGGCGACGAGAACTAAGGCGTTACCAGTATTTCATCCCCCAAAACTACATTCTGTTAGCCTGCGACAGTAGCACAAACCGTATGAGACGCAGGCACGCATTAGCAGCACTCGACGTGATATGTGGTTCCATCACCTGATTGTCGAATCCTCTGGACACAGTGGGAAATCCCGCCTACCATCCCCCCGAATTAGCCCGGATCGATCCGAGCCAGCCCGCTGTCCCCACAAATTCGTAGTCATGGAAACGACGCTCCACCGACAACTCAAGGAGTTGTATTCGCCGGCAGTAGGCCAGCAGGAAGTGGCGGTCAACGGCTATCGAATCGACGCCATCGATGGCGACAAGCTGATCGAAATCCAATACGGATCACTGGGGGCGATCCGCGAAAAGATTCGCGATCTGCTGAACGATCACGACGTCCATGTTGTCAAGCCGCTTGCTGGGCGCAAATACTTGGTGAATCGCAAACGGCGTGGCGGCCGAGTGCATTCGTCGCGATATAGTCCGCGTCGCGAATCGTTTCTCGACGTGTTCGACGACTTCGTCTACTTTGTGAACGTGTTTCCGCATCCCCGGTTAACGGTCGAGTTGTTACTGACCGAACAGGAAGAACATCGCGTTCCCGGCAAACGTCGTCGACGTTGGCAAAAACGCTTTGCCGTTGAAGACCGCATTCTACGATGCGTCAACCAGCGTTTCGTCCTCAGTACTCGAAACGATTTGCTGCGCTTGCTGGGTGTCGACTTTACGGCGCCGATGACGACGGCTGACATCGCCAAGCAATGCGACATCCCCCGTTGGTTGGCGCAAAAGGCAGCGTATTGCCTGCGAAAGACGGGAACCGCCGATGTCGTTGGCAAACGTGGCAACGCGCTGCTTTATCAGGTGCCGAAGAAAACACGCTCGCGTCGTGTCGCCTGATGTCGTTGCGGACTTCACGTCGCCATGGAACGGTCGCAACGGTGGTAGGCAATTCTAGCTCGAAGTCACCGCACTGATTTCTTCGGCAACCGCCTCGATTTCCGAACCTGAGATTCGTGGCAGTTCGTCGGCGAATCCGACGAGCAGCCCGAGGTCGCATAGCCGGTCGACCCGCCGTGGGACGCCACAAGACAATTCAAAGATCGCGTCGATGGCTTCGTCGGCGAACAATGCTTCCGTTCGCCCAACTGCCTGGAGTCGATGCGCAATATACGCGGCCGTTTCGTCTCGGGTTAACGGGTGCAGGACCGCTTTCACTGATAGCCGCTGCTCGAGTTGGGCGAGCCGACTAACGCGGCTGAGCAATGAATGCTCACCAACCAAAATCAATGTAAAAGGAGGCGAGTCGTTCACATGGAGGTTCATCAACAACTGGAGCGATTGAAAGATTCTCACGTCGTCGATGAGGTGAGCTTCATCGATGACGATAACGGGTTTACAGGACTGCTCAGCGTGAGCCAACAATTGCTTTTCGATTTCGCGAACGATTCGATCGACGCCCGCTGTGCGGCTGTCGACCGCGGAATCGTTGGCACCTAACTGCGTCGCCAGATAGGCCAGCAGTTCTGTCGATCCCATTTGTGGGAACACCAGATGTAAGAATGGCCGATACTCGTCGCCTAGTTCATGCGCAAGCATGCGGATCAAGTAACTCTTGCCGCAGCCCGTTCCGCCAATCAACAGGCCTGCGCTTTTGCGATTCTCAATTAAGTATTGCAATCGCAACAAGGCGGCTTCGTGCGACTCGCTGCGCACAAACGATTCCGCATGAAAGCCCGAGTCAAACGGATTACGCTGAAGATTCCAATATTGTTCGTGCATTTGGTCGTCGTCCCTGAATCGAGGCTACAGCGTATCACGCTGACTTGTGGCCGTGACAATCGCGTTTTGTTTTGTGATCGCTGGCGCCCACGAGCCAGAAACGCCCACAAGAAATGTAAACCGCTCTAGTCCTGCGGTCTTATGATGGAGAATCAACAGTTTGTACGCCTGCTTCGAATGTAGATTCGCGAATCTTGGAAAAAGATTGGTTGGTTGATGTGGATTATGTTCGGAGCTTATTCTTCTTCGTTTTGCGCCGATCGTCGAATATGCCTGAGGTCGGGGACTAGTTCGATCGCTCCGATCAATGCAGCCGGTGAGTTTGGTGGATGAAACGTTTTCGGGAAATAGACAATTCCGTTGGACTTCACTTGGGAAGGCGTCTGCTGCGAGGAATCTGGCTCATCCTCTTCTGGTACTACCGATGCGGTCTCGTAGTTGGCGTGCACGATACCCGTATTCCAAGTTGTCGTATCCCAGTCTTCGGTATCGAGTTTTTCAGCCAATGCCTGGTTCATGTCGGATAACTCTTTCGGAGCATGCCAGTTTTTCGCAGTTGCAGATTCTTCCGAGGTGTTGTCTGACTTCACAAGTGGCGGACAGACCAGGGCCAGCACAACTGCAACGGCTGCGACTCCCGCCAGTGCCGTCACGCGTCGTCGGGCGGCCCGCGAAGCTTTCAAACGACAGTGGATGTCTCTTGCCAGAGAAGTTCCGTTGGCTAGCAGGATATCCTGTGTTCGCGGCTGAAACTTCGGCTGTGGTCCTGCTGAGAACCCACTCGAGCTGCCGCAAAAGATGTTGATGCAGCCGCGTTTCAACCTGGACCAACCGGATTGGGAATCTTGCATCGAATCGCCGCGCAACTTCGAACTTCCAAGAGGAGTAAACGAACGGGTAGCTATCCCCATGATCGACGACCAGTCGGGCCGACTTTAACGGATATAGCGATTATCCCAACTTTGCAGAGATTGTCTGACCGCTGCCGAGGCGTATTGTCGAGCGTCGAATTGCCGACCAAGATGGCGGCCAGCGATCCGGATTGGGATGGAGGGGCAAGCCACCTGCCGTACCAGAAAGGGGCAGACAAACGATCGACGGTCCGTAGCGGTCGTCTTACAGCGTAATACGCTGACTTGTGGCCGCGACAACCGCGTTTTGTTCTGTGACAGCTGGCTCCCACGAGCCAGAATCGCCGACAAGAAAAAGTAAACCGCTCTAGAGGCCTAACGCGTCATTCATGGAATACAGGCCTGGCTTCTGCGTGGCGACAAATTTGGCGGCTGCGATCGCTCCGTACGCATAGCTATCCCGAGTGTGCCCGCGCACCGTCAAATCGAGCGTTTCGCCCATCATGCCAAAAACGATGGTATGCTCACCGACATTATCGCCGGTCCGCAGGGCGTGATAGCCGATCTCATAACGGGGACGCGGCCCGGGACGGCCATGCCGACCGTGCACGTGTTGAGTTTGTTCCATTTCCTCGGCGACAATCTCGCCAAATCGCAAGGCTGTTCCGCTCGGGGCATCTTCTTTGAAGCGATGGTGACGCTCGATGATTTCGACATCGACGCCGCTGGGGAGTGATTTGAGGGCGCTGGCTGCATCGCGGACAAGTTTCATCAGCAAGTTGGCTGCAATACTCATATTCGGCGCCAAAATCAAAGGTGCCGTTTGAGCCGCTTCCAACACGGTTTCGCGCTGTTGATCCGTAAATCCTGTCGTCGCAATGACCATGGGAATTTGGCGCTCGCCACAGGTTTCTGCCAGCGCCGCTGAAGATTCCGGGACCGAAAAATCGATGACCGCGTCGACATGTTCGATCAATTCGGCAGTGATAGGAACTCCGATCGAACCGATGCCGGCCACTTCGCCGGAGTCTTTTCCGATGGCCGGAGAGTTTCCCGCTTCGAGGGCGGCCGCCACGATGACATCGGGATCCTGATGGGACAAGGCCGTAATACGTTGTCCCATTCGGCCGGCGGCTCCGTTAACGGCGACGCGAATATCTTCTGCCATACTTCCAATTCCTTGTTGTTGATTCTCGATTGCTACCCTGAAATGGTATTCGACATTCGCGACGCGATTTCCGCAATGGCCTGATCGATTTCGCCAGTGACTTCGTCGTCTTTTTCAACGGATCGTCGTGACCGTAATGCCGTAATCTCGTTCGTGTCCCCCAATTGTCCCAAGGCCCAGATGCACGCACCGCGGACCATCGGGTCGGCATCGTGCAATCCCTTCAACAACGGGCCGATGGCACGCCCATCTCCGTGATTGCCCAAAACAATCGCCGCATTACGCAGCAAGCCGGTGCGGCCCGGGCGCCCAAGCGGTGTATCGCGAAATCGATGGCGGAACTCGTCGGCGTTCATTTGCAGCAGCTTGACCGCGTCTGCCGGAAAAAGATCAGCTTGTGGTTGATACCGCGGTTCGCCGCTAACCGGTGCTTTGTTGTTCCAGGGGCAGACATCCTGGCAAATATCGCATCCGAATAGCCAATCTCCCATTCCTTGGCGCAAATCGACGGGAATGGCGGAATCTCGCAACTCGATCGTCAAGTAGGAGATGCAGCGGCGGGCATCGAGGACATAGGGCTCAACAAACGCATCGGTCGGACAAGCTTCGAGGCAGCGTTCGCAGGTTCCACAGTGAGATGTCTCGTGAGGTTGGTCGTATTCCAATTCTACGTCGACCAATAATGCTGCCAGGAAGAACCAACTGCCGGCGCGTTTGTTGATCAGCATTGTGTTTTTTCCGAACCAGCCCAGGCCGGCGAGCCGCGCGAAGTCTCGTTCCAGCAACGGGGCTGTATCAACGACGCCCCGAGTGCGGCAATCGGGGTCATGTTGGTGGATGAATGTCGCCAGGGCCCGTAGTTGGTCCCGTATTTGATTGTGGTAATCGACTTGTCCCCAGGCGTATCGAGCGACTCGTCCTGTGTTGGCGACTGTCGCCGGCGGTTCTGAAGTGTTGTAATTGACACCGAGCACTACCAGGCTGCGCACGCCGGTCAGAACCGAATCGGGATTCTTGTAAGCATCGTGTCGTCGTTCGAAGTAATGCATTTCGCCCGCGTGGCCGTCGGTCAACCACTCCGTAAGTGGATGAAAGCCTTGCGGACTCACCGCGGGTGCAATGCCCACAAGATCGAACCCGACGATTCGGGCCTCGTCCTTGATTGCCGCTGAAATCGCCTTTTGAGTGCCTCGTTTAATGTCGGCAGTTTCCGGCATTTGCGGCTCGCGGCGAACGATCTTTTTTGCAGTAAAAGAGAAGTCAGCAAACATCAACCGTCCACGGTCGATGGTAGAAAGAGTTGTGCTTGCAGCAATCAGTCGAAGTTACACCGTTGATGGTCGTACCGATTCCCAATGGGCGCGACCGACGGTTAACACTTTTTCGTCAGGCCATTTCTCAAGCGGCGTGTACTGCGGATGTCGCGATTCTTTGTATGGATCGTTGCGGGCCGCGTTGTAGCAGCAAATGAACGCCCAGCGGGGGTTGTCGCTTTTGTTCTGATCCGAGCGGTGCAATAGGTTGCTATGAAACAGAATTGCTGATCCCGGTTCCAACTCGCAGTGAATAAGTTCAAATCGTTCCAAAGCCGCTTCGACCCGCTCCGGGTCAGTCCCGGTTTGATCTCCGACTTTGCCGTGGTCGATCCGGCCCATGTGATGCGATCCCTTAAGAACCTGCAGGCAACCGTTCTCTTTGGTCGCGCGATCGACGGCGATCATGCAGCTCGCCATCAGCGGAAACAAGCAACCGTTGTTGTACCAATAGCCGTAATCCTGGTGCCAAGCCCAAGCTCCACCGACGCGTGGCTCCTTGAGAATCATTTTGTGGTGATAGTGATAGACTTCGCCTTCGAGCAGAGTTTCCATGGCGTTAACGATTCGCTCGCTGCGGACGATCGCCCCGTAAATTTCATCTTCCGGCAAGTCGTTGCTGACCTTGAGTTTGACCGCCCCTCCTTCGCCGTCGGCGCGGCTAGCTGCGTCGGCTGCCATCTGGTGGTCAGCGCGGGCGATATCGCGCAACAGCGAGGTTTCCTCGGCACCGAGCAAGCTTTCGACGACGACGAACCCGTTTTGTTGAAACTCGGCTTGTTGATCGGAACTGAGAACGAACCCGGCCATTGTGTTCCTTTGTGTTAAGTGTCGAGGACTGAGACCTCAATTTTAGCATTTCTGCGACATGGTTTATAGCGAGCCACAATCGTGGGTTTCATCGAGCCTCGCGATGGTTTTTTCTTCGCGATCCCGCGTGCAGATTGATAGCATCGGTGAAGACTTATCCGAATGAGTAAGAACGGACGCATTTCAGGAGGCGAAAATGCTGCAGAGAATATCGGGGCTGATCCTGACCTGTTTGTTGGTCGTTGTGGACTGTCCGACGGCCGTTGCCGACGAGCAGGCATACGACCTGTTGATTCGGAATGGAAAGATCGTCGACGGGACAGGCAACCCGTGGTATTTCGGCAATGTGGCAGTTCGAGGCGATCGAATTGTCGCGGTCGGCCGCATTCCGGAGTTGCCGGCCAAGCAGGTAATAGACGCCCAAGGGCTGTGTATTGCCCCGGGTTTTATCGACATGCATTCGCATTCCGACATGCTGCTGTTGGAAGATGGGAATGCTCAAAGCAAGATTCGCCAAGGGGTGACCACGGAAGTCCTGGGAGAAGGCGGGTCTGCCGGTCCAGCCAAAGGGGAGCTTGCTCCCAAAGAAGTCACCATCGATGACAAGGCCTTTTCCTGGTCGACGTTGGGTGGTTATTTCGACGCGATCGATCAAGCGGGAGTTTCAACGAATGTGGTCTCTTATGTCGGATTGGGAACGATCTGGCAATGTGTCATGGGCAAGTCGTTCGATCGCCCGACGCCCGATCAATTCGATCAAATGAAGTCGCTCATCGACGAGGCGATGCAAGACGGAGCCTATGGACTTTCTAGCATGTTGGCGATGCCACCGGGCGGGCTGGCGACGACCGACGACATTGTCGACTTGTGTCGAGTCGTGGCCCGTTACGACGGAGTTTACTCCACGCATAATCGCAACGAAGGGACCAAGGTTTTCGAAGCGATCCGCGAGGCGATTGCCATCGGCGAACGCGCAGGCGTCACGGTTGACATTATCCATCTCAAAATCGCCGATCAGCAGTATTGGGGACGGATGGACGAAATCGTGGGGTTGATCGATGCGGCTCGAAATCGCGGCGTCAATGTGCAGGCAAACGTCTATCCCTACACACGTGGTAACAACAACTTGGTTAGCATTATCCCGCCATGGGCGCATGAGGGGGGGGCGGCCGAGTTGATCAAACGATTAAAAAGTCCCGAGCAACGAGAACGCATGAAGAAGGACATCCTGGGTGGCATTGATGGCTGGTACAACCACTACACAGCCATCGGCGGTGACTGGAGCCGCATGTTAATCAGTGCGCGAAATTCCTTTCAGGGGTTAACGATGGACCGCGTACTGCAAATGCGCACCGAAGGGCGGGACACCAAGCCTGATCCGCTTGATGAACTGTTCGACATTCTGATTGAGGAAAACGGTTCGGTGGGAACGGTCTATGCGCATCACACCGAAGAGGACATGAACCTTGCTATGGTGCAACCTTGGTGTTCCATCGGTTCGGACGGTTCGGCGTACGCGACGACCGGCCCGTTGCGGCGTGGGAATCCACATCCCCGAAACTTTGGGACGTTCCCTCGAGTGTTAGGCGTTTACGTTCGCGAGTTGGGTCTGCTGCGGTTGGAAGATGCCGTCCGCAAGATGACCTCGCTCAATGCCGCCAAGTTGGGGATTCGGGATCGTGGTCTGCTGCAACCGGGTTACTTCGCCGACATTACGATCTTCGATCCGGAAAACGTCATCGACCATGCCACGTATACCGATCCATTTCACTACAACGATGGTATCGAATACGTCTGGGTGAATGGCGAGTTGGTCTTAAATCGTGGCGAGCATACCGGCGTGCAACCAGGACGGGCGCTGCGCCGTACTCCTTGAGCGATTTGCTACCAACGGCAAAGATTCAATCTGCACGCTTTCGGCCGGCATCGCTGGCCATTTGGATGATCTTCGACACGACGACGTCCTGTGCCATCGGGGAGAACAGCCCGACGCCTCCGTAATATAATCCGCGAGTTTCGTAGCCACCCTCTTGGAGCACGCGGGCGGAGGGCAAATAGCCGTATACCTCGTTGCAATAGGCGGCGACCCAAAGCTTTCGCGGACCGATCGCCTGCTCGATCATTTTCAAATAATCGACGACCACTTCGCCCGAAAGTCCCACGAACGTCAAATCATCGCCAAACTGCCACAAGGCTAGCGGTGCGTTGTAATGAGTCGGCAATGATTCGCCCTTGTCGAGGGCTTCGGTCATTTTCTCGGCGACGAATCGACGCCATCCACCTCGGCCAGCAGCGATTTGTGAAATCTCCTCGCGTGTGGGTGCCGATTGTAACGGCAGATCGACCGTCTCGAAGATCATTGTCAGTGGTCCGCGGATCGGCGTTTGGTCTTCACCCAATACACGCAAGACTTCGTTCCCCAGAGTGTCACCATGCATACGAGCGATTTCTTCGCTGCCGCGCGGAAACGGGTTGGTGTCGCCTGCGCAGCCTTGCATGAACATCGCCTGGGTACCGGGATGGGCACGCTCGATGACAGTTTGCGCGTAACCGGCGAAGTCGCCGCTGATCATCATGTCCCGGCCGCCGAGTGTCGTGTTGTGGCATGCCGCGCCGAATAGGATGGCTTGAAGTGTTCCGTCGAGTGCGGCAACTCGAATGACCGGGACGCTGCGGTCGGCGAGGCCACGTGGATTGACGCCGAGTATGACGCCGTTTTCGGTGAACTCGCGACGATTCATCACAAACTTTGCGACGCCGACGCTCCACGTCAAATTGGCCGGTTGAAGCTCTTTCGCCGCGTCGCTTACCAGGTCCACCAGTTTGTCGCGTAGTTGCTCGGAGTAACGCACGGTTGCCGCCGCATGCTCTGGAGAAGAACTGAGTTTCTCACGGTCGAGTTCAATATCTGGGCCGGTATGCGTATGCGAGGAGTTCAGCAAGATCTGGTGTCGCTGCAACCCTGTTTTTTCGGCGATCCGTTTGCAGACGACGTCGGCGAACGGGGCTTTAAAGCCGATGACATCGCTGGTAACGATCACCCCCCGATTCCCTTGGGGGTCTTCCAGAACCATCGCCTTCGCGTAGAGATAGTGATTGATGCCTTCCGATGGTGTTTGACGACTCGCATAGCCCGACATGCGAACCGGCTCTTCCGGCGTAACATTGACGCGTGCGAGCCCGACTTTCCAATCGGCCTCTTGGGCCTGAAGGGCGCCGGTCAACATCGACGCAAATATCGTCGCTACAATCGTCGCCGTCAGCGTTTTTGCAGCCCTAATGCGAAAACGACCGCTGTCGGAATCGAATTGGGATCGAGCATGCATTCCGACAACGCGGGTTGAAAACCAGGCAATGAGTTTCATGGCGAGTTTCCGTTTACAGACGATTCAGGGCAGGTTTTTTCACAGCGATGGTCATACTAAGCGGATAAGATTGCCACACCCCATTCGGCCCGAGCGATAAAGCAACTATCGCATCGGGCCTTTCACTTATGTTATTCTGGAGTTGGCCAACTCGTCGGTTTCGACGGTTTGTGCCGCCTACGAGTTTGTTCGGTCGTCGAAATTTCTATTCAGGCTTTGAAAGACTCATCATCGTTAGTGGGGCAAGCACATGACCTGCGACAGACTCGGCACATCCGGTCGCCGACCGCTGATGGTCATCATATCCGGTCTGATTGCCGGATCAATTGTTTTCGGCTTTACTCGATCGGCATGCGCGCAGCAACCTGCAGAAATCGATTTCAGCCGCGACATTCGTCCGATTCTTTCCGATGCCTGTTTTCATTGTCACGGTCCCGATGAGGGTCAACGTGAAGCCGACTTGCGATTGGATACTCATGAATCGGTTTTGGCCAATCGGTCTGGAACACATGTTGTGGTGCCCGGTGATCCGTCGCGCAGCGAATTGATTCGCCGAATAACTGCCACCGACCTCGATGAACGTATGCCACCGTCCGATTCGGGGCGGAGTCTGAATTCGCAGCAAATCGATCTGCTCAAGCGTTGGGTTGCAGAAGGGGCCGAATGGCAGCAGCATTGGTCATTTGTCCCGCCCGAGCGCCCGGGGCTGCCGAAAGTGGAAAGCTCCGATTGGTTGCGCAACGGAATCGATGCGTTCATACTCAGTCGGTTGGAAGCTGAGGGGCTTCGACCGTCGCTCCCTGCTTCGAAAGAGACGTTGATCCGCCGCGTCACGCTCGATTTGACCGGGCTGCCTCCAACGGTGGAACAGGTTGAGCAATTCTTGAACGATCGGCATACGGACGCTTACGAGCGGCTTGTCGATCGACTGCTCGCATCGCCTCGCTATGGGGAACATATGGCAGCCGCCTGGCTTGACGCCGCTCGCTACGCCGATACCAACGGTTATCAAAGCGATGGTGAGCGGTTTATGTGGCGGTGGCGGGACTGGGTGATTAATGCCTACAACGCCAATATGCCGTTCGATCGATTCACCATTGAACAACTCGCGGGAGACATGCTGCCGAATCCGACGCTCGATCAAAGGATTGCCACCGGGTTCAACCGAAATCATCGTGGGAATGGGGAAGGGGGCGTGATTGCTGAAGAGTATGCAGTCGAATATGTCGTCGACCGTGTCGATACGACGTTTACTGTGTGGATGGGCCTGACGATGGGTTGTGCGCGGTGCCACGATCACAAGTATGATCCGTTGACCCAAAAAGAGTTTTATCAGGCGTTCGCGTTCTTCAACAACGTGCCGGAACACGGCAAGGCGATCAAGTTCGGAAATTCTCCTCCGACGATTCCGGCTCCGACCGAATTGCAGCAGGTGGCATTAAAGAAACTTCAACGGCGGCTTGCTGCGGCTGAAAACGTCTACATGCAACAGCAGCGGGAGCTTGTCGCTGCCCAGGCTGCCTGGGAACAATCGATCAAGACGTCGCAAGAGATCGAGTGGACGGTGACCGAGGGGCTGGTGTCTCGATTTCGCTTCGACGATGCCGCCCACGACGATGTGGATTCGGATCGGGTCGGTCGCATGGTGAAGGGCGAGTTGACGTTCGACGACGGCCGTCTCGGCAACGCTGCACAGTTCGATGGCCGGTCGATTTTCGACGCCGGCGATATTGGAGGTTTCGGCTTCTACGACAAGTTCACGTTTGCCGCCTGGATTTATCCACACGACGTCGATGACGGGATGATTCTGTCCAAAATGACCGATACCGCCCGGGCAGATGGTTACAGCCTGGTGCTCGCCGACGGAAAGTTGCAACTCAACTTGGTGAAGCGCTGGCTCGATGATTCGCTACGCGTCGAAACCAGGCAGGCGTTACAACCGAATCGATGGCACCACATTGCTGCAACTTACGATGGCTCACGCGTCGCGACCGGAATTAGTCTGTACATCGATGGCCAACGTCAGCCGTTGCATGTGAATTTGGATGAGTTGAATCAATCCTTCAATACAGCAGAGCCGCTACGAATCGGAGCTGGTGGCGGTGGCGACAGTTTGTTTGACGGCTTGATCGATGACGTGCGTATATACGATCGCCGTCTGTCGTCGGCTGAAGTGCAACTTGTGGCAACGGCCGAATCGATTTCCGAGATAGTCCATCGCGATGTCAACCGTCGAACCGAAGGTGAACGGCAGAAGTTACGAGCTTGTTTCGTCAGTCGGTTTGCTCCGGAATCGATTCAACAGTCTCATCGGCGGCTAACCGATTTGCAGAAGCAACTCGCGGCGTTGGAGGAATCGTTTCCATCGACCATGGTCATGCAGGAACGGACCTCCCCGCGGCCAACCCACTTTCTCATTCGGGGGCAGTACGACCAGCCGGGCGAACGAGTCTCGCGTGGTGTTCCGGCCTCTCTCCCGCCAATGCCGCAAGTTGCCAATGCCGATCGGCTCGGCTTTGCACATTGGTTGGTTGACAGGTCGCATCCGCTCACCGCGCGCGTCGCGGTCAATCGGTATTGGCAATCGTTCTTTGGAAACGGGTTGGTCAAAACGTTGGAAGACTTTGGTTCGCAGGGAGAACGTCCCAGCCATCCTGAACTGCTGGACTGGTTGGCGACGGAATTCATGCGACTCGATTGGAACGTTAAAGCCCTGCAGCGTGAAATCGTCACGAGCGCGACGTACCGACAATCATCGCGGGTAACGCCTGACGTCTACAATGTGGATCCCGAAAACCGATTGCTCGCACGCGGGCCGCGATTCCGTCTTTCGGCGGAAATGGTGCGCGATCAGGCGGTCTTTTCCAGTGGGCTATTCGTGGAGGAATTGGGTGGGCCGTCCGTCAAGCCGTATCAGCCGGCGGGTCTGTGGAAGGATGTTAGCGGCGCGACTTACCAACCGTCGACCGGTTCGGGATTGTATCGCCGCAGCCTGTACACGTTTTGGAAACGAACCGTCGCTCCTCCGTCGATGATGGCATTCGACGCGGCAGGGCGAGAAATGTGTGTCGTTCGAGAGATGCGCACCAATACGCCGTTACAGGCGTTAGCACTGATGAACGACGAGACTTTCATTGAAGCGGCTCGGCAAGCGGCGTGTCGTATTCTCAGAGATGCTGATTCCGATGCAGATCGACGATTACGACAGCTATTCCGCATGCTCACAGCACGGAACCCGACGGATAAGGAACAACAGGTTCTCAAACGGAGCCTGGGGTTTTATCGCGATCAGTTCACCGCCGACGTCGCAGGGGCAAGCGACTTTCTTTCGGTCGGTCGGTCAAATCCGGGTGACGAATTTCCGCCTGCGGAACTCGCAGCCTACACGGCGGTTGCCGACATGATTTTGAACCTCGACGAAGTCATCACGAAGGAATAGCGGCCCAACGAGCTCTGCGGGATCCCCGACTGCGCGGGGATGACGACAATGGGTGCGCGAAACGATAAATCGATTTGCACCCTTTGTGAACACTGAAAACCTGCTCTTAAAACCGCCGCAGATCACCCTCGGCCAAGGGATGGCTCTGGCCCAACGGATGCCGGTTAATCGGCCGCTGAATTCGATCCGCCAACGGGTGGTCGGTGTTCACGTTATGATGCGGGCTTTGCGGCTCGGCACCCCGCGAGTAAATCGGTTGGAACTGGCGGCTTTTGGGGTCCTGGTTGAAGTGCGTCTTCACTTGGACTCCGGATGCGTTGTTGTTGCCGACGCCGACCTGATTGTATTGCGAATCGGGCACTTCGCCGAAAGTTTGGTTGCTGTATGCCTGAGCGGACCCAGTCGGGTAGGCTCCCGCGAAACTTTCCGGTTCTGCAGATTCATCGACGAGATGAGAGAGCGACTCCCCAAAGCCGGGATTGGCGCTATGCCTTCGATCGTGTTGGTCAATGGGACGGAGCGGCGATTGTGCGAGCCGTTCGGAGACTGACGGAATTCGTCGACCTTCGCTCGTTGGGTTCAGCGTGCGTGGCGGTCGGACTTGAGGACGAACGACTTTTTTGTCAGCCGTGACGACTTCTGTCCGTTTGAGTTGTCCGTCGAGGTCTTTGGTTGCGATGGTTTCGCCGAACTTGGGTTTCGGGCGATGTGCTTTGCCTGCGGACTGCATTCTCCGGGCAGCACCGGCCAGATCGAATTCGTCGCTTTCAACAGCAGGTCCGTTCAAACGATTGGCCTTCTTATCGGTCGATTTTCCAGGAAGGTCGATGTCGGCCATATCGGAAAAGGCGACCGGCATTTGACTCCCTTCAGCCGGCGTAAACCGAATTTTAAGCGTGCAGCGCGCTTCGTGATTTCCCTTGCGTGTGTAGGGGATGAAGAGGCTGTAGGCCGGTCCGAATTGCGATTCCTGCAGATGGAGTTTCCATGCATCGCCCAGAAAGTCGAATTGATGGATCGGCTTTTTTTGTTCTTCGGTATCACCCTGATCATCGAATACATAAACCCGGACATCACCGTCCACTTCCACGGGACTTGCGCTACCTGCCGTAAAGAAGAATATCTGCCCGGCAAATCCACGGGCGGTGTCCCCTTCCAATCCCTGGCCTTTGGCCGGTTCCCATAAGCAAAGAATCCGGTTGACGGGGTTTTGGCGAGTTGCCTTATCAAAATGCGTTGTTTCGCCGGTGAAAAGGTCGACGGCGGCACAACCAGAAAGTGTTCCCACAACCAAATAGCCAATGGCAAGGACTGTGAACTGAGGAATTGAGAATCTGCTCATGATCGCGTCCGTTCGAGTTTTCCAGAGAGACGTACGTTCCAACCGGACTCAGCCAAATCAACCGTCGACGTCAGCAGCAGGTCATTCCGACTGCTCTTGAGACCCGGCAAACGGGAACCGAATGCGCGGTCGCCGAAACCAGGATGGCTGAATCTCGGAAGTCTGTTTTGCGGCGGCTGCCTCCAATTCACGCATTGTCGATTCGTTTGTGGACTTGGCATCGTCAGGAAACAACCCCGGTTCTTCATTCGACAAAGGTTCGCTGTCGATGCCTGCTTCTTCCGGCATGATTGTCGTTGGGACACCTTCATTGCTGTCCGGCAGCGACATCGGGGTAATTTCCTCTTCGGCCGGAGCTGGAAGATATCCAGGTTCGATTTGTTGAGAACTCGGATACTCGATTGCTCCCGGGACTCCGAAGATCGGTCCATGAATCTGGAATGCGTCTTCCCAGATCATATCGACTCGGCCTTCTTCCACCTGGTTAATGACTTCCGAGTCGGCATCGTTGCGGACGATGCGCGGCGTCAGAAAGATTAGTAATTCGGTCCGACGCGTATTTTGGAAGTCGTAGCGGAAGGCGGCTCCCACCAGGGGAATATCACCCAGCCATGGCACCTTACGTTCTACGGCATCGTCTCGTTTGGTGATCATCCCGCCCAGTACAATGGTCTGATTGTTAGTAACGGCAACAGTGGCTGTCGCTGTGGTCACGTCTTTAACAGGCGATTCCACCGTGGCCCCCGTGAGCGAGGCGGTAAACAGGACTGCACCTTCGTCGCGGTATTGGCTCTTTTCAGCCACAACTTCCATGACGACCGTTCCGTCCGGACTGATTCGTGGAGTCACGTTCAAAATAATTCCGGCGTCGTCGTAGTTGACGACAGGTGTAAACGATCCGAACTGGTTGATTTGGCCACCAGTGACAATCGGTACGGACTGGCCGACTTGGATGATTCCGGTTTGATTGTCGAGGGTTCGGACCTGCGGACGACTGAGAATGTGGACCTGTCGATTGGCCTGCAAAGCCCGCAGTAACAAGCTGACTTCTTCCGACCCGGCTGAAAGGACCAGTCCGCCGAATCCAAGTTCGCCGTTCACTCGGCCGAGCGAGAAGTTACTCAAGCCTTGTGGGCCAACACGGGCGGAGTCGATCGAGGGATTGTTACCGAACGACTGGTTGTTAAATGCGAACCCCGGCGTTGCCTCTTGAGAGACAGTCTGCTGGGTCGTGACTTGAATGTTCTGATTCGTTTGCGTGTTTGTCACGGTCAGGAACGTTTCGGGGTCGATCACGCTGCGACCAAACAAGACACGATCTTGAAACCCAAGTTCCACACCCCATTCGTCGGTGTTTTCGAGTTCCACTTCGACCAACAATGCCTGAATCAAGACTTGTTCCGGAGAGCGATCCAATTCTTCGACGAGGTCGATGATTTGCTGGAAGTAACGCGGTGTCGCGCTGATCAGCAGGTTGTTGGAGATTGGTTCGGAAACAACGATCACCTCCTGTTGAATCTGCTCGAAGGGGCTAACCAAATCGGGTGCCAATTGCTGCAGCGCACGTTGTTGCGTTAGCAAATCAGTCACCGCGAGTGCGGCATCGTCGGAGAAGATATTCTTCAGACGATAAACGGTGTTTTCGCGTTCCGTGACCGTATCGGTATCGAGACGCAGCAGGATCGCTTCGACAACCTGCAGCGTATCGGTACTGCCGATCGCGATGATGCTATTCGAGCGGACATCGACCGAAACGCGTAGCGGAATCAACTGGTTGCCGGCCCCTTCGGCACCGACGAGTTGAATTCCTTGTTGCTCTTGATCGATGTCGATCAACAATTCCTGCAACATCAGCGACACGGTTGTCGCATCGGCTCGTTCGAGTTGAAAGTGCTTGATCTCTGACACGGCTGAACTGGGCTGATCGAATTGCTCGATCAGTTTCACCATGAATTCCATACTTTGTTTTGGCGCTGTCACGATCAACGCATTTTGGCGTGGGTCCGACGTGACGCGGATATCGGCCAGGATTCCTGAGCGGACCGTGCGTTGTTGTCCGTTGCTGCCGCTGAGGAATTGCAGTACGGCCGATTTTGCTTCCAACAGTTGTTGCGACGTCTGCCCGGCTCCTCCTGCGAGCCCGCCGAGCCCACCAGCGCCACCGGTTGGCTGCTGGGCCTGATTAACGACGCTTTGAATCGCATCGTTAATAACGACCGCAAGCTCGTCCGCGATGGCGTTCTTAAGCGGAATAATGCGCAAATCGTTGACGGCGCTTGGCCCACCTTCGCGGTCAATGCGGCGAATCAACGATCGAACTTGCTCCATATCATTCGGTCGTGCTCTCACAATTAGCGAATTCGTGCGGACATCGGCAATCGCCGTGACGCGCGGAGCCAATCCGGGGCCGTCTGCCGGGAACAACGTTTCAATTGTCGTCAGAACCTGTGTGACGACGGCGTGTTCGAGGGAAAAAACCTCGAACTCCGATAGAGGATCGGTTGGTTGGTCGAGATCTTCGATTAACGCGAGGACCGCAGCCAGGTCAGCCTTGGATGCCAATATCAAAACAGCGTTCGGCGTTACGACAGGGATGACAGAAATCGGTTGTGTTTGCTGAACGACCTGGCTCGTTCCACCTGCCAGCGTTTCGTATACGCTGGTGAGCAGTGTCGCCAGCGCTTCGCTTTGAATGTATTGCAAGCGGTGCAATTCGACGGTCGATGCTGTGCCTTCGCCCAAGGCCACAATGGCCTCGATCAAAGCCATGACCTGATCGACGTCTTCTTTATTACCACGGACAACCAGGCCAACTCCGGGGACGTCTTGAATGGTGACTTCGCCGCGGAGTGCTTCCAGAATGAACGAGTCGTCGCCACCTTGGGGAAGGTTAGCTCCGGCTTGACCATCGGGAATGACGCGCTGGACCTGACCATTGTCGACACCCGGTTGTTCATCCGGAAACCGTTGATTCGGAACATTCTGGGCGGCTAATTGTTTAATGGCGGGCTGCAAATCATTTGCGATTTGCGTCGAGTTTCGCTCGTTCGGAACGAACTTGACTGATTGGCCCGGCGCCATCAGAGTGCCGTCCAGGTTTTCAATCAACTCTGCGACGGCATGAGCTTGTGCCTGAGAGGCTTCGACAAGCAATTGATTCGAATTGGTGTCGATACCGACCGTGAACTGTACACGCCGCTTTTCGCCGGAGAGACCGAGTCGTCGCGGTTCGCCATTCGGCGCTGCTTCGGCGGCCTCGATTTCGGGATAGTAAATGCGAAATGCCGGTAATCCGCCCGGTCCGTTGTCTTCCAGTTCGGCCCGTTTTTCGTAGGCCTTGTAAATGACTCGCGATAGACTCGTGGCGCTGTGGTTGCGCGCTTGCACGGCGACATGGACGTAGGCCTGTGAACCGGCAAGTTCGCCTGATTCATCGTGGCCGGCGAGCTTCACACTGCTGTCTGCTGCTTGATTTGCGTATTTCGAGTCAGCACCGTCGTTGCTTCCGGGAACGATCGATTCCACCTTCCACTGTGGCTTCTTCGGAGTGGGCAGCGGCTTTTGTGGTTGAGGCTCGGACGTCCCAACAACCGGTGCCTGATATCGGGGACGCGTCGTCTTCAAATTCAAGACGATGAGGTACTCGCCCTTTTCAACGACTCGAAAACCTTCCGGTTCGAGTTCATTATTCAGGATGCGAACGGCTTCGTTTCGCGTGTATTTCTTGCCGTCGCGTCGGGTGAAGCGGCCACTCGGTGCGCGGTCCATTATAAGCTTCGATTCGGACGACTCGCCCACTTTGCGAAGCACGCTGGCCCAAGAAGAGTTAAAGAACGACAGCCGGACATTCTTTTTGTCGGCGGCTGGGTAATCTCTCCCCTCGCTGCTGCCCGCGTCGGCAGATTCGACTTGAGAGCGGTCCGGGTCTGGTGGGCTCCACGGGGCTTGCGCCCAAGTTGCTGCTGCACCGGAACCGAGCAAAACGACTGTCGAAAGCGATAGTGTGCCCAATCGCCACTTTTGAATTAGGGTGGTCAAAGCTGAGACTCCTGAACTTTGTGTTCCCCGTTCGGGTGTCCGATGATGAGGAAGCAACACGTCAACCCCCCATTGAGCCGTGCGCATAACCCTTAAAATGTGAACTTTCGTTATTATCGGCACAGTTTGACATCGAGGTGAGGAAAAGTTCGCTGGCCACTGAATCGCCGAAGCCGGCTGACCAAGGCTTATAACTTCCATACTCACAACGAGTTTCGGTTGCAGTGCCAGGCTTCTCGCGCGGAAGCTGGGCGAGATTTGTGAGTTTCGGATAATGCTTGAACACCATTGAGACGCAAGAAGTTACGTGCAATGCGGTCCGATTCGCCGGCTTTACGACAAACTGTCTGACGATTGATGTCCGGCGGCAGCGGGGTGCCGAAGATTCGATATCGGCCTTCTATCTCGAGCTTCCCTGATGGGGGCGGGTCGTGCGAGAGAGGCCCCCGCGCTTAGTAAACTGGCACTGTGTGCCTAATCGCTTGGCAGCATGCAGGGCGAGCAGTGTTTCAGGGGCCGAAAAGTTGAATAATCTTAAACAGAAAATACTGTCTTCATAGAAGATGGAGAATTCTGCCCGAATTCCGGCGTGCGGTGGGCACGCGAATTGCAATTGGAGCAGTGGTGACGAGGCTCGCCTAAGTCGAAGCCGATTTCCACGCCTCGGGCTACAAGTCGTGTAGCCGGGTCAAGGGGGCGTTTGCGCACAGTGTGTCTTCTGCGATGACCGTTCGCGCCGATGTGGCGGGCTCGAGGTGAGAACTCGTCAACAGTTTCGAAGTTTCGATTCACTAGGGTGACCATAAAAGGAAAACAGGAAGACAAAGTTATGCGATTAACTGCGCTCAACACTGGCTTAACGATCACACTCGGTTTTTTGATAGCGGCGTATGCGACGTCGGCCTTCGCCTTTGACGAGGTCGAAGTCGAGGAAACGGTTGTCGTGGCGGAAGAGGGATCTGAAGAAATCATCGAAGGAGAGGAAGTCGTTGAAGAGGAGGATGCACCCCCGACGTTGGCCGAGGTGAGCTATGCGGTCGACAACGTTGTGCTGTTTATCGCGGCAGTACTGGTGCTGTTCATGCAAGCCGGCTTTTCGATGGTTGAGGCGGGGTTTAACTCCTCGAAAAACTCGGTGAACATCATGTTCAAGAACGTGATGGACGTTTGTGTTGGCGTGTTTCTGTATTGGCTAATCGGCTACGGCTTGATGTACCCGGGCGAAGGCAACGGGTATTTTGCCTTTGGGGGCGTTGGAGTCTCCGAAACGCTCGGTTCAAGTCCTGGTGCTGGTGTCTTGCATCCGCAGGTCGACTGGCTGTTTCAGGTGGCGTTTGCTGCAACGGCTGCCACGATTGTCTCCGGTGCGGTTGCCGGTCGTATGAAGTTCGGTTCCTACCTCGTTTATAGCGCCGTGTTGACCGGCTTAATTTACCCCGTCAGCGGATACTGGAAGTGGGGCGGCGGCTGGCTCGATCAAATGGGCTTTTACGATTTCGCTGGTTCCATCGTGGTGCATGCTGTCGGCGGATTCGCCGGATTGGCCGGTGCATTGGTCTTAGGACCTCGGGTCGGTCGTTACAGTTCGTCAGGCAAGCCGCAGGCAATTCCTGGTCACAGTCTTCCTTTGGCCACCTTGGGTGTCTTTATTCTGTGGATCGGTTGGTACGGGTTTAACCCCGGTAGTCAACTCGCGTTTACGGGTCAGGCGAATACCGATGCCACGATGTTGATTGCCGCCAATACAACTTTGGCAGCAGCAGTCGGCGGAATTCTGGCGACCGTGCTCTCTTGGATGTTCTTCAAGAAGCCGGATCTTTCCATGGCGTTAAATGGTGTGTTGGCCGGGCTGGTCGGAATTACCGCGAACTGCGATAGCGTGACGAATGTCGAAGCCATGGTCATCGGTGCGGTTGCAGGTGTTCTCGTTGTCTTGAGCATTCTGGCGTTGGATAAGCTGAAAATCGACGATCCCGTCGGTGCCTTTCCGGTGCACGGCGTTTGCGGTGTGTGGGGCGGAATCGCCACCGGTATTTTTGGCGATTACGACTTGGGCGTGCAGGTTTTGGGATCGGTTGTCATTCCGGCGTATGCCTTTGTGACGATGTTCATCCTGTTCATGATTCTGAAGTCGGCCGGTGTGTTGCGGGTCTCCCCGGAAGAGGAAGCCAAGGGACTGGACATTACCGAGCACGGCATGCAGGCCTATTCGGCTGGATAACGGACTAGAAGGTTGATCGGTGCAGGAGGCACCGGTTTGAGCGCGGCTTGCAGGGAGACAACTACGGAATGGTTGTCTCCCTGCAGGCGTTTTCTGCCGCAGGAATTTAAGCCTGAAGCGCCAGCGAAGGGTTCTTCCAATTTCTGCCTTTGCTCGCGATTCAGGCTTTGAAACGTAAAATTTGACGATAAGTCTCATATCTCGCTTTGCATTGCTGAATGACGTCCGTAATTCCCGCGATCCACGAATCTTACAGAATGAGCGAGGTCCGTTTACGCCCCTTTGTCGCCTCCTATAGAATGACGTTTCCAGATCATTCCACAGGCAGGGAGTCGCGATGGGCGTCTACGGATTTCACCCAGTCATCGAAGAGTGGTTCAGCAGTCGATTCGATCAACCGACTGAACCGCAACAACAGGGTTGGCCTTCGATCATCGCTGGCGAGAATACGCTCATCGCAGCCCCGACCGGCAGCGGAAAAACTCTCACTGCGTTTTTGGCTGTGATTGATCGTTTGTTTAAGAGTTCTCTTGCAGGCGGATTGCCGGATGGCATTCAAGTCGTCTATGTGTCTCCGCTGCGCGCATTGTCGAATGATATGCACCGCAATCTCGAGACTCCGCTTGTCGAGATTATGGAGCTGGCCAAGACTCGAGTGCCGGACGAATTTCAGCTCGTCCCGGCCAATTTGCCCGCGCCTTCAAAATCGATGAAACGGCGTGGCGCGAAATCCGAGTATCCATTCGATCCCATTCGCGTTGGACTGCGGACCGGCGATACCACATCGTCGCAGCGGGCGGCGCTGTTGCGAAATCCGCCGCACATTTTGGTCACGACGCCGGAGTCGTTGTACTTGATGCTGACGGCTCGTCGCGGTCGCGATGTGCTGCAAAACGTTAGTACTGTGATTGTCGATGAGATTCATGCCCTCGTGCGAGACAAGCGTGGCTCTCATTTGGGGATCACTTTAGAACGACTCGAAGCCCTCGTGGGACGTCCGCCGCAACGGATTGGCTTATCCGCAACCCAAAAGCCGATTGAACGCATGGCCGAGTTTTTGGTCGGGACGCGCACGAAGCCTGCGCATGCGGATGCTTCTTCCACAGAGGATGCTAACGGCAACGGCGAAGAGGAAACCGTTGCCGACTGTCAAATCGTCGACGTGGGCCACGCGCGCGAGTTGGGTTTGGCGATCGAAGTTCCGCCGAGTGAATTGGGGGCGGTTTGCACACACGAGCAATGGGGAGAAGTTCATGCCCGTGTTGTCGAGTTGATTCAATCTCACCGCAGCACGTTGATCTTTGTGAATACACGCCGACTTGCCGAACGTGTCACTCATCAATTGACGGAAATGTTGGGTGAAGAGTTGGTCGGCAGCCATCATGGTTCGCTCTCGGCCAAGATCCGCCTCGAAACGGAACAAAAACTGAAATCAGGCGAATTGAAGGCTGTTGTCGCGACCGCGTCTCTCGAACTGGGGCTCGATGTCGGGTACATCGATCTGGTCATTCAGCTTGGTTCGCCCCGTGGCATTGCCACACTCTTGCAACGGATCGGTCGTTCGGGCCATTCACTGGGACTTGTTCCCAAGGGGCGGCTGTTTGCGCTGACCCGCGACGAATTGTTCGAATGCATGGCGTTAATCCGTGCGGTGCGCGCCGGACGGCTCGACCAGATTCCGATTCCCGAATCGCCTTTGGATGTATTGGCGCAGCAGGTTGTCGCGGAACTTTCTGCACAACCCTGGGGCACAGAAGAACTGTTCGAAATGTGCCGGCGTTCGTATTCGTATCGCAGTTTGACGCGTGAAAATTTCAACCGCACGCTCGAATTCCTCAGCGAAGGAATCTCGCATGGCGGCGGCCGCAGTCGCGTTTATTTGCATCATGACCGGGTCAATCAGCGGTTGCGGGCACGTCCCGGTGCGGGGATTGCTGCCACTTCGAATGCGGGGGCCATTCCCGAAATCGGTTCGTTCCGCGTGGTGGCCCAGCCGGAAGGCACGGTCGTTGGCACGGTCGACGAAGATTTCGCCATCGAAAGCACAGCTGGTTCTGTCTTTCTGTTGGGAAACACCTCTTGGCGGATTCAGAACGTGCGGGGTGGGGACCTCAATGTTTACGATGCTGCTGGCGCGCCGCCAACCATTCCATTTTGGCGGGGAGAGGCGCCGGGTCGAACTCTAGAACTTTCGGAAGAGATTTCCGCGCTTCGCCAAACGCTCGAAGATCGACTCAAAGAGCAACCGGCGGAGGACGCAACCGGCGAGTTCCCGGCGAGGCCGGATGATTCTGGGCGCAACCCCAAAATCAAAACGTCTCAAGAGTTGTCGGGTCCTGGGCAGATTTTGACCGTGAGTAGTGCCAGGCGTCCGGATCTCGAAGAATGGTTAGTCGCGGAAACGAGTTGCTCCGAATTTGCAGCAGAGCAGGCTGTTAATTACGCCGCCGCGCAGTTGGCCGCGATCGGGTTATTGCCGACCCAACAGCGGATCGTTTTCGAACGGTTCTTCGACGAAACGGGCGGTATGCAAATGGTCGTGCATGCACCGTTTGGCTCGCGCATCAATCAGGCCTGGGGCCTGGCCATGCGAAAACGATTCTGCCGGTCGTTCGATTTCGAATTGCAGGCGACCGCCGATGATGACGGCTTCATTTTGTCACTCGGTCCGCAGCACAGTTTTCCATTGGAGAGCATGTTTCCCATGCTCAATCCGCGCAACGTACAGCCGCTGTTGGAGCAGGCAATTCTGGCGGTCCCCATGTTTCAGTTGCGTTGGCGGTGGAACGTTACGCGGGCCTTATTGGTGATGCGCCGCAATAACGGCAAGAAAGTACCACCCGCTTTGCAGAGGTTTCGTGCCGACGACTTATTGACGGCCGTTTTTCCCAAGCTGACCGGTTGCCAGGAAAACGTAGTTGGCGATATCGAACTGCCCGATCATCCGTTGGCCGAACAAACGATGTTGGACTGCCTGCACGAAGCGCTCGACGTCGAAGAGCTCAAACAAGTGCTGGCACGGGTCGAAGGCGGCAGCATCGAAATGGTTGCTCGCGATACTCGTGAACCTTCGCCATTTAGTTATGAATTGCTTAATTCCAATCCATACGCATTCTTGGATGGGGGTGAAATTCAGGAACGCCGAGCGCGAGCCGTCGGTACGCGACGATCGCTAACCGTCGAATCGGTCAGTGATTTGGGGGCCCTTGACCCAGCGGCGATTGAAACGGTGGTCCGCGAGGCGCAGCCGCTGGTTCGCAATGCTGATGAATTGCACGATACATTGCTCAGCCGTATCGTTTTGCGCACCGACGAGAATGCTGACTGGGATAAGTGGTATCAAGAATTGGCTGCCCAAAAACGTGCTGCAACGATTCGGTTGGCTGATGGGGGTACTGCCTGGGTGGCAGCGGAGCGCGTGCCGGCTGTGCAAGCCGTTTTTCCCGAAGCGGATTTCGATCCGCCGATTACTGTTCCCGATGGCGTGCGGCTGGAATGGACCTCAACCGATGCACGCGTGGCGATCGTGCGCGGGTTGATCGAAATCAGTGGCCCGGTGACGTCTGAACATGTGGCCCAACGTTGTGCCCTCACGCCAGGGCAGGCGAGTGCTGCACTGGAAGCGCTCGAAGGCGAAGGCGTCGTGCTGCGAGGTCGGTTTCTACCGGCGCCATCAGAGACGCACAAACAAGAAGACTGTCTAACCGAAAGTGCTGCCGCATCTGAAGCGAATTCAAGCGAATCCGACCGCCCCGTGGAATGGTGTC
Source organism: Planctomycetaceae bacterium (assembly GCA_028284485.1). Classification (GTDB taxonomy): domain Bacteria; phylum Planctomycetota; class Planctomycetia; order Planctomycetales; family Planctomycetaceae; genus JANQRQ01. The sequence continues at coordinate 30,266 of JANQRQ010000295.1, forward strand.
ACCGCCGATTACTGGCGCGAATTCATCGGCTGACACTCGAGGGATTGCGGAAGCAGATCGAACCGGTCGGCGTGGATACATTTATTCGGTTCCTCACGCGTCACCATGGTCTATTGCCTTCAGGTCGCAAGCATGGCCCCAACGGCCTGTTTGAGACGATCGCGTTGTTGCAGGGACTTGACCTGCCGGCCATCGCCTGGGAAAAGGATGTGCTGCCGGCACGCGTCGAACAGTATCAGGGAAAATGGCTGGATGAACTCTGTCTGACGGGGGAAATCGGCTGGGGTCGCCTTATGGGGACCAAGCGCAATCCCGATCGCAGCAAACCAATGGTCAGCCTGACGCGTGCGGCCCCGTTGGCGTTGTTCGTGAGGTCGGAAGTGAGTTGGTTGTCCGCACATTCTTCAGCAGGAACGGATTCGACATTGAGCAGTCCTGCGGAGCAAGTGTACGAGCTGTTATGCCAACGTGGAGCCATGTTTGCCACCGATTTACTGTCCGAATCTCGGATGCTGCCGGCCCAACTGGACGAAGTCTTGGGCGAACTGGTGACCTACGGGTTGGTAACGGCGGATGGCTTTGCCGGTTTGCGGCAACTTTTGGGCGGCAAGCAAAAAAGTTCGTCGCGACGTCCACGGCCGGGACGCACGATCGTCAGGCGGCGCGAAAATGCCCGCTCAACGGGGCGCTGGTCAGTTTGGCGCAAGGCAGCCCAAGACGACGATGCGCCAGACGATTTCAATCACGATGAAATTACCGAACATTGGGCTTGGCAATTGCTGCGGCGATGGGGGGTTGTCTTTCGCGATCTGTTGACACGCGAAACGGCGGCGCCGGCCTGGTTCAATTTGTTGCAGGTCTATCGCCGACTGGAAGCGAGGGGCGAGATTCGTGGTGGTCGATTTATCGCCGGTGTCGCTGGC
>JANQRQ010000314.1 GCA_028284485.1 Planctomycetaceae bacterium
ATCGAAACAAACATTCGCGGCACGGAAGTCGCTTTGGCGGCCGCCGCACGATACGGCAAACGGATCCTTCTCACATCAACCAGTGAGGTTTATGGGAAAAGCTCGAAGGTCCCCTTTTCTGAAGACGACGACACCACGTATGGCCCAACCACAAAGCAGCGATGGAGTTACGCCATATCGAAGGCGGTGGACGAATTCCTGCTTCTCGCATATTGCGAGTCACACGGATTGCCGGGTGTTATCGTTCGGCTCTTCAATACCGTCGGGCCTCGCCAAGTTCCGCACTATGGCATGGTCATCCCACGGTTCATCCAGCAGGCCCTCGCCGGCGGTCCCATCACCGTTTACGGAGACGGATCTCAGCGTCGTTGCTTCGCGCATGTCGCCGACATCGTTCCTGCACTCGCGCAATTGATCGAGAATGACGCTGCCGTTGGACATGTCGTCAATTTGGGGTCGCAGGAGGAGGTTTCAATACTGGAATTGGCCGAACGAATCGTCGCCAAAACAAATCCCAGCGTTCCGATTCGATTTGTCCCCTACGAGCGTGCATTTCCGCAGGGCTTCGAAGATATGGCACGCCGCATCCCCGACTTGACAAAAGCACAGCGTCTCATTGCATACCAACCTCAAAAGAGCCTCGACCAGATTATTGAGGAGATTTTGGAGATGGAGCAGCAGGATTCGTGACTTGGCTGCCCGTCGATCCACGCTGAAATGTTTCGTCTCCACACATCCCTTCGTCTCCCGATCGGCGATCGGCCCCCACGAGCGAAATCCGCTCGGCCACAGCGATACACACAATTCCAAACGCTATGCCGATCCAATCCGCAATAGCATCGTACAATTCTGCTGAGCGTCCGACTGGAATCTGCAGCAGCTCATCCAGAACTGCATAGAGGCTCAAAACACCAACGATCACAGCGTATCGGCGACCACGACTCTGCTCCGGTCGTCGCACACACATCCAAGTGCCCATCAACAGAGTGAGGCCAGCATACGCCAGAAAGTGTGCTGATTTATCGGTCCCGTGCGCAAAAGTTTTCGGTGGCAGAGGGACATGCGTTGCGACAAATAACGCAACCCAATAACCGGCCAACGCGTAGCCGGCAAGCGTCCGCATTCGTCGGTGTAGGAATGACTGGAACATCGCAATTCAGGTCTTAAATTGATCGACTAGCTGCGGCACCCGCCCTTTGCCACTGCGAACTGAATATCTTCTCGGAAGCTCGACTTGTTGTCATGTCCGAGTTCAGATTCTTGGGATATCCAACAGATATGTGGGCAGCCCAGCTACCCCTCGGAAAGGGAATCCAATCGCCGCCAACGTCGGGCATCAGAAACCAATTCGATATGAGGAAGAAGCGTAAAGAATGCTCCGCGAGAAGGACGATCGTTGGCCACGTTTCTCCGTCGAAGAAATGTCAAAACCAATGGGATGGCCGTGCTGTGCTCGTCTTACGCCAAATCGGCACCGAATGCTGCTTCGGTCCATCAACTGAGGGCCACACATATACACAAGAACACTACTGGCTCCTGGCGATTCGCGAGATCTCAAACAGGGTTGCCTTACGGTCAAATAGGCTCGAATCCTGAGTTGTGATTCGACCATTTTCAGAACCTGCTTTGACAAATCGAAACCTCGGCGGGATTTCATAAAACGTTGGCAGAGAAATTCACAATTCTTACGAATGTTTGGCTGATGTTGCAGGTCTCTATTATGAGCGACTTGAGTTACTGCTCGAAACGGGTTTATGGGCATGGCAAGAATCGAGGTGGTTGCCCATTGATAGAGGTGTGAGAGATGTCACCCAAGGGGACGAAGTCCGCGCCGCGATGGCCGAATTGACTGACCAGAACGGGGACAAGGCGAACCGAGCTTCCGTTTGCCTCGGATCGGCTGCGTATTGCCGAAATACGTTGTTTTTCAGGAGAAAACGGGCACGAGGACTCGTTATATCATGCAGCAATTTCCGGCATAGCTCGTCAAGAACGACGAGAGCGCGGCCGTCGAACTTCGGCAGCTCATGCCAACCAATCGCCCTACTGCGAAAGAGGGTTTTGCGGCACCTCGAATCCGATCAAAGTCGGATTGAAATGTTGCCCAAACGTACTGTCCGACAAAAAGTCAAAAAGTTTTCCAGTTGTTCGTTGACATTGCCTTTTACTATTTTACAATCGGGTCAATCGGAGAGTTTGGGCGACTTGGGACAACTTTGAAAGTTCTGCGTCCAGAACGAATTTGATGCGGTTTTGAAACGTCAAGATTTTTGCAACCGAGACTGAATTCACTTCAGCGGATATTCAAACCTTGAGGATCGATCAATGAAGACGCTGTTAGCACGATTGCTAATCCCCGGATGTATCGTCGCACTATGCTTGGCCACTCCTAGCTCGAATCTTTTCGGTGATGAAGACGGGAATTCGCCGTCGAATCCCGGCATTCGTAAGGTGGAATTGGCCTCAGATGGAAATCTGATCGGCCGGGTCCAAACGACGAACGGGCAGGCCGTGCCGGCGTCAAGCGTTTTGGTCTCTTTCTACCAAAATGGCGAATTGAAGGGTCAATCGGAACCTGGCGAAGGTGGCTATTTTCAGGTCGCTGGAATGGCTCCGGGCGTCTACAGCGTTGTCGTCGAAGGGCCAGGCGGAGTAACCTCATTTCCGCTGCTCGTCTTGCCACCGGGTGGTGGGCCTGAAGGGACCCCGAAACGGCTTGACCTCTACATCGATCCAGTCGTTGCTAGCGTCAATCAACTCGGACCTGAGGGATACCCAGGATTTCCCTTTGGTGGCCCCGCACCTTATGGTGGCGGAATGGGTGGTGGCGGATATGGTGGCGGAGCCGGAATCTGGGGCGCTCTTCTGGGTGCCGCTGGAGTTGGGCTTGGTGCCGCAGCACTCGCCGACAACAACAATGGCGACACACAGATCGTCAGCGCCAGTGCATTCGGGTTTTAATCCGGGAATTCCCGCATCGTTGTTGTCACGCTGATGAAACACAGCAAGCAGTTATCGATCCGCTTGCAGTTCCTTCGAAACCGACTGTGGCAGCAAACTGATTGACAATTTAATTGTTACAAGCATTAAACCGTGCATCGGATTCCTCGCCTCAACGAGGTCCGTTGCACGGTTTTTGTCAGATTTGCTAGTGGGTATCTTTCCAAGCGTATGGCGTTTATGATACGTCAACGCGTAGTCGCTGATGAGATGACGGCTGATTGGGTTTCCGTGACGAGCGCGATGGCGTTGCTGTCGGAAAACTCGCAAATCTCCGATTATTCTCAAGCAAAGCGAACGTTCAATGGCACGGCATGATGCCGGGACAGGACCATAGCGAGAAACACGCTGTGGCAATTCAGTCGCGTAAGAAAATCGACTCGACAAGATTCCCGTGTATCAGGATCCAGTCCATTTAACGCAGCCGTTCGGGCTTGCTCATGCCTGCCGTGTTCCGCGCGGACGATCTGCCCTAACGCTCATGCGGGACGGTTACGTTCGCATCCGGATCGCTTGTGCCGAGCGAATTCGTAAGTTTTTTTCACTACCAAACAAACGTTCGACCCGCCGATCACCTTGAGGATTCGTATGGCAGCGTGATGTAGTTGTAACGTGGATTTGAGTTTCCAAACGAAGTCGGCCCGTCGAATCTCGCGGGTGTTGTCTTTTGGCAACACACTCATTGTTCGCGAAAAATCGGCACATCATACGGTGGATCCCGAATCTGTTTGTCGCGAATCGAATTCTCGTTGCAAGGTGTTGGGGGGTTCGTCTTCAATTGAATTATTGACGGTTCGCGGTTGAAAGTTAATTAGCCGAACCCTTCGACACGGATGGCTTGTCAACGTCGTTCGAAACAGGTTTGGCCCAAAACTGTTCCCCTGAAGGAATACGGTGATGTCACCGAAGGGGACGGAGTCCGCGATGAGGTAGGTCATCGTGGAGCATCTTTGACAAACTAACACGTCTTCAATTATTTGTCGGCCCAAAAGAAAACTATCTAATGAGTACTCTTCTGCATAAGCAAATCGTCGTCACCGGAGGCGCTGGCTTCCTGGGAACGCAAGTCTGCCGAGAGCTACAGGAGCATGGACCTGCGGACATTGTTGTCCCACGAAGCGCACACTACGACCTTCGCGATCGAGAAGCAATTCTGCAATTGCTAAACGATGCCCGTCCTGACGTGATCATTCACCTCGCGGCAGTCGTAGGCGGCATAGGGGCAAACCGTGTCAATGGAGGCCGGTACTTTTATGAAAACGCCATTATGGGCATTCAGTTGATTGAGGAGGCCCGCCAGTTCGGAGTTGAGAAGTTCGTTGCAATCGGCACGATTTGTTCCTACCCGAAATTCGCCGCGGTGCCGTTTAATGAAGACGACCTCTGGAGCGGATATCCCGAGGAAACAAACGCCCCATACGGTTTGGCAAAAAAGATGTTGCTCGTCCAGTCGCAAGCCTATCGACAGCAATACGGGTTCAACGCGATCACATTGTTGCCGGTCAACCTCTACGGGCCAGAAGATAACTTTGACTTGGAAACCAGTCACGTCATTCCCGCGATCATTCGAAAAGTCGTGGATGCTCGCGATTCTGGTGCTGGCTTTATTGATGTGTGGGGCACGGGGAAAGCATCACGCGAATTTCTGTTTGTCCGGGACGCCGCTCGAGGGATCGTCATGGCGACCGATCGTTACAATTCATCCGATCCGGTCAATATTGGGAGCGGACACGAGATTTCGATCCGCGACCTGGTTGAGTTGATTTGTGAGCTATGCGAGTATGAAGGAGAAATTCGTTGGGACGCCACGAAACCTGACGGCCAACCGCGACGCTGCCTCGACACATCCCGGGCGTTTCGGGAATTCGGTTTTCAAGCTTCGACGGCACTCAGAGAGGGGTTGGCCGAGACGATTCAGTGGTATGAAGAGAACCGCGAACAAGTCTCTTACGAAGCGCAAGCAAATTAGTCTCGTCGAACGAAAAAGAGAGTCAGGAAGCGTCGCACCTGCAATTGTCTTTTGTCTCAAACAACGAGCATCTCAGACCACACTTGAGACTCTATCCACTAATCCGTGAAGCCGATACGACAATCGTCGGTTGGAATTCACATAGAATGGCAAATCATCAATGTCAAGAACTCGCCGAGCGTTGGTTACGGGAATCACCGGGCAAGACGGATCCTATTTGGCTGAGCTGTTACTGGCCAAGGGATACGAGGTTCATGGGCTAGTTCGTCGTTCCAGCAGCCTAAACACAAGCAGGATCGACCACCTTTACGAGGATCCACACGAGTCCTCGGCCAAGCTTTTTCTCCACTATGGCGATCTGACCGATGGGAACAGTTTGACGCGTCTCGTCCTCGAGATTCAACCGGACGAAATCTACAATCTCGCCGCGCAAAGTCACGTGCGAGTATCATTCGACATGCCGGTCTATTCCGTGAATGTTGGCGCGATCGGCGCTCTCAATATTTTGGAAGCTGCTCGTCAACTTAACCGGACGCACGAAGTCAGAGTCTATCAGGCGTCGTCGAGTGAAATGTTTGGAGACACGACTGAAGTTCCCCAGTCGGAAGCGACCATGTTTCGCCCGCGCAGCCCTTACGCATGTGCCAAGGTTTTTGCTTTCCACCAAACTGTCAATTACCGCGAATCTTACGACTTGTTCGCGTCGAACGGGATTCTATTCAATCACGAATCCCCTCGTCGGGGGATCACATTTGTCACGCGCAAAATTACACGTGCTGCTTGCCGCATCAAAGAGGGGTTACAGGATAAGCTCTATTTGGGCAACTTAGACGCACGCCGCGATTGGGGATTTGCCAAAGACTACGTGGAAGCGATGTGGCTCATGCTGCAGCATGATCAACCTGACGATTTTGTCGTCGCGACCGGCGAAGATCATACTGTCCGTGAATTCCTGGAAGAAGTGTTCGACTATCTGGAACTGGACTGCGACGAGTATGTTGGAATCGATCCTCGCTATTTCCGCCCGGCTGAGGTTCCCATTCTTCGTGGTGACTATACGAAGGCCAAAGAGATCTTGGGATGGGAACCGGCGACTTCTTTCAAGGAGTTGGTCAGACTGATGGTCGAAAACGACCGAGCAGAAGCTGCGTTAGAGAAGCGCGTAATGGAAAAGCAAATCTGATTCGATTCAGGCACTGCGATTTGCGAGGGCTCAATGACGGATGCAGCCCTCAAATAGGAACGACGGAGCGACGAAATGTCGATTCTCAATGCCGTTTCAGCAACTGAAACGAATTGTCCGCTAGGTACATCCGCCGGTGATTTCGGTATCACAAGAGCATCGTCAATTACAAGCGACCTCACTCCAACACGGAAGGACCCCTTCCCTATTGTTGGAATGGAGTGTTGTTTTGATCGCTGTGTCGGCGATTTGCGTCACTCCGTGGCTGTTTGGTGGAGTTGAACCTGTCACGCAATGGTGGCTGGGCCTTATCTATTCGGTCGCCTGCCTTTTGGCTGTTGCTCATACGGCACTGGACTCGCGGACATCAATCAAGCTCCCCAAAATCGCATTCGCGCTATTTGCGGGACTTGGCTTGGCTTGGCTACAGGTCTTGCCCATGCATTCCGGCACGATTGCCCAATTGACTCCGTTTTCGGATTCAATTCGTAACCAATTGGCGATTGGCGACGATGGTTTCTCTGAAGACACGCCAACAGACTCTGAGGAATTGACAGGCAATCGAGAGAATAATTCTTCGATGCAGACGATGTCATTGGCTCCATTTCGGACCAGGACAGATGCATCTCTTTTGTGGCTGGGAATCGCAAGCTTCTTCTTAGGCGTCTATTTTTTGTCCCGTCGTGACTTTCCCTTGATCGTCCTGTTTTCCCTGGCCACCGTCGGGGTGGGGCTCGTCATATTTGGCGTCGTGCAAAAGTACACCTGGAATGGGCGCCTATATTGGACAGTGGAACTCACTCAAGGAGGCCACCCGTTCGGACCGTATGTCAATCGCAACAACGCGGGGGGATTTCTTTGTCTCTGTTTGGCCGCCGCATTAGGCGGCATGCGATGGCGGATACTGAAAGCTCGCCAGTGGAAAGGATTGTTCGGATTTTCGGTTCTCAGCGATCCCACTGTCCTGCTGTTTCTGTCATTCATCATTTTGCTTTCACTCGGCATTTTTCTGTCACTCTCGCGTGGTGCTGTCGTCGCGATGGCGGCAGCTTACATCGCAGTTGGGCTGATGCAAGTCTTGCGTAACAAACGTTCGTGGTGGGGATTGGTCGGTGCCGCTGTCGTTTGTGTATTGATCACGGGATTTGTTTTCTTGCTGCCGGCAGCACGTGAAAGACTTGCAACATTTCAGGATCTTCCGACTGAGGGGCATACGCGAATATCAAACTGGATGTCCGTTCTCCAGGGACTTCCGGAGTTTTGGAAATTCGGAACAGGACTGGGGACTTGGCCGTTTATCGGCCCCATGTATCAGAACTACGTCGATACTCGATTCTTCGACCGAGCCGAGAACCAGTATCTCGAAGCCTTGGTCGAAGCAGGAATCGGCGGGTTGGTGCTGGTTTTTATTTGCCTGACCGCGATGGCTTTCGCGATTTGGCGAATGCGCAACGAAGAAGATTCAACGACATCGGCGATCTGCGTGTTCGGTGTTTTTGCCCTGGTGAGCCAAGCAGTGATTTCGATAACGGATTTCGGTTTGTACATCGCAGCGAACCTCCTGGCATTTTCATTGATCGCAGGAATTGTGTTCGGAAGAGCCAATAGCCCATCTTATTCCGACGGACTCGACGGCCTCCGCTATCCATGGATGGCACGAATCGCCAAAGGTGCCGTCTTCGCTGTACTACTGCTTGTCGCGTGGCCCACGCTGCATCATCTGCGGGCCGCGTCGAGAATTGACATGGCTCGTCTCCAAATGGCATCTGCAGAACGCGTCGCCGATCAGTCGCCTGGATCACCGGCTGCCGTATCAGCACTGGAAGACTCGATCAGGCAGAACGAGCCAATCCTGGAAGAATTACCTGAAAATGGGATCGTAACCAACCAATTCGCCGGCCTTGTGGTTCAACACGCACGTCATGGCTTAGCAGTGGAATTGGCCAATCGAGCCCAGAGTTTTGAGATTTCAATTGACAACATCTGGCCGCTCACCTCATTGACCATGCTGCGGTTGAACATCGAACGGCTAAGAACTTCGGGCCAGGATCTCAGACCGAAAGTGGAAATCTTGGACGAATATGGGTTGATTGAACCACTCGAGAAATCGCGGCGGTATTATCAGGCGTCGCGATCAAACTGCCCCTTGTTCGCGAGCAACTACTTTCGGCTAGCTCAGATTGAGAGTCTCCTACAGGACGATGTCGAACTTGTTCTGGAGTATACGGACCGCGCCGCATTTTTGGCACCAACTGATCCCGTTCTGCGTCGACGCCTGGGAATGCTCCTCGTTGCCTGCGGAGATCAAAGCCGAGGCTATACTGAGCTTCGAGAAAGTTTTGAGTTGAGTCTGGGCGAACGACAGAATCAAGAAGCGATTCTTCTGTTCTGTCTGCAGGCGGTCCCGAAAACGCATTTGGCCAGTTATGTCTTGCCGCAAGAACCGAATACAATTCTTGATATCTCGAATCACTTTCTTCGAGATCCCATGCACGAGCGTACGAAACGGACTCTATTGGAACACGCCCTAACGCTGTTGCCTGAATCGGATTCTGCGACTGCAGAGGACCATTTTCTTGCTGGAAAATTGCACGCCGAACTGGGGCGAAATGAAGCGGCGATCGAGAAGCTCGCCAAGGCCGTTGAAGCCGCCCCAAAGAATCCGGAGTGGCGTTACGAATACGGCAACGTCTTGGAGCGAAGCGGATTCTACCGTGAAGCTTTGCAGCAATACCAAGCGTGTAACAACCAGAATGGGAATGAAACGAAGTACTTTCGAGCGCTCGAGCGCGTTCGAACCACACTAAAGCACAATCGAATCAATCTTCACTAACGACTGTAAAACTTGTTGGGCATTTCACCAACCGCTCGGTCCTACGTAACGGACTAGGGCCGAACAGGTTTCTCATTTTCCCTTGGGACTCAAAAACTGGCTGAAAAGGTTTTCACATGAGCATCGGCGAATGGAATAACAGCAACGTTCAAGAAACTCAGGCGGAAGGCACTTCCGTCGGCTTTTCGCTATGGAGCATTGTCGCACGGCATCCAGTCGTAATCCTCTTTTGTTTGCTCATGGCCGGTGGCCTGGGTGCGCTGTACTACACTCAAATCGACCGGACCTACGAATCGGTAACGTCGCTGTTGATTGAAACAAAGAAGCCCCCGGCTTTGGGCGACGAAATCGAAGCACGTCCGTCTTATGAAAAGACGCTGATGACGCATGCGGAAATTGTGCAAAGCCGTTCGTTGATCATCAAAAAGGCTGTGGCCGACCATAATCTGGATCAACTCGAATCACTCGCGAACAAGAGTAACGTCGTCGGAGCAATCGTCAACGACCTGGCGGTTGAGTATGAAGATCCAGAAGCGTTGGTTCTGAAAATCCGCTATGAGGGTTCCAACGCGAAAGACTGCCAGCGAGTGCTCAATGCGATTAACGAGACTTACGGGACCTATCTCGAAGAATCGAGCCGCGACGTTGGTACGGAAACGGTTGCTCTTATCACAAGCGCCCACCGTGACTTGACCGAACGCCTTCAACTGATCGAGTCCAAGTATGCCACGTTTCAGAAAGCTGAAGGAGCGCAACTCTTGTGGAGAAACGGCCAAGGGGTCAACGTTCACCAGGAACGGCAGGCGGAACTCGAAAAAGTGCGTGCAGAGCTCATGGTGCAGCGTTCGATTCTGGATGCACGGCTTCAAGCTTCACAGCGAGCTGCCGCTGATCCGCAAAGCCGGGAAGCCCTGTTGTTCGAAGCGATCAAGGAATTGAATCCCCGACAGGAAAACGACGAGCCGGTGCTTGGCCGGACGGAAGATACCAAAGAAACGGAGCAGATGCGGATCGGATTGCAGAATTATCTCGATCTCGTTCTAAAAGAAAGCGAACTCGCTCAAAAATTCGGTGCTGACCATCCGGAATTGATCGCCATCCGGCGTCAATTGAACCTCGCACGATCGATGATCGCCGGTGGCGATGAAGACGTAGAAATCGGCGAAGACGGAATGCCCAAATCGTCAACGCCAGCCGACCTGGTCGAGGTGTATCTCCGATTCTTGCAGGATGATCTCAAGTCGTATGACGAGCAACTCGCAGCTCTCAAACGACAGTACGACGACGAGCAGGAACAATCAAACAAGATTCAGTCGGTGATCAGCCAGGATCAAAGCTTCCGCAGCCAACTAAGCAACACCCAAGATTTGTTCGACGCCGTAGTCGATCGGTTGAACGAGATTAATCTTGTCGACACGTATGGCGGCGATCGAATGGAAGTATTAGCAGAACCTTTCGAAGGCATCCAAATTGCTCCGTCACTAACCAAAGTCGCCGCGGTTGCCTTGATTCTCGGGTTAGTATTCGGCACGGCCCTTGCTTGGCTGGTTGATCTGTCTGACCGCGTCTTCCGAAGTGCTGACGAGATTGCTCAATTCCTCGACGCCCCCGTTGTCGGGCAAATCCCCACGATGCGTCGACGGGATATGATTCCGTCAAAGGAGTATCCGGAAATGGACCCGATCCTCTGTACGGCTCACGCGCCGTCGTCGGCGGGTTCGGAAGCCTATCGAGCAATTCGAACGTCGCTTTACTTTAGTACATCGGGACAGGATCACAAAATGATCCAAGTGACAAGCCCGTTGCCCGGTGACGGTAAAACGACGCTTTCGGCAAACCTTGCGATCAGCATGGCCCGTTCCGGTAAACGCGTCTTGTTAATCGACTGCGACTTCCGCCGACCTTCGCTCCATAAGCTGTTCGGCAAGAGCCGCGTATCGATCGGAATTTCGACAGTTGTTAGTGGTCGTGCCGAACCGGAGGACGCAACCTTCTCTGCAGAAATTGAAAACCTCGACCTCATGTTCTGCGGTCCTCGCCCGGACAACCCGTCGGAATTGCTTTCGTCGAACCAGTTCGCCAGCCTCTTGATGAGCCTGAACGAGCGATACGACTTCGTTTTGGTGGACACACCACCATTAATTCCGGTGACCGACTCTCTCGCGGTCGCAGCTCGTGTTGATGGTGTCATCCTCACCATTCGAATTCGCAAAGGAGTTCGCGTACATGCGACTCAATGCATCGAGGCGCTACGTGGCGTGAAGGCCCGCATGTTGGGTATTGCTGTGAACTCCGTGCAAGAGGGACGCAAGCTCGGCTACGACGCCTATGGTTACCAGAAATCTTACGGATACGGATACCGCTACAGTTATCGCTACAAGTACGCACCATACGAAATGTACGAGTATGGCGAACCGGTTAAACCCGGCGGCGAGTCCGAACTCGACGAGCCGGCAAGAATTGCTGCACAACAATCGAAGTTCAAGTCCCGTTCTTAACGACTTAGCACAAGGCACTGCCGGAGATGTGGTTACTCGCGAAGAACTCGAAACCACATCCCGGCAACGATTGACTGTCAACGAGGGCGGCGAGGTTGTTTCCGAACCGTATCATTGGAAACGATTCTTGCCGACAGTGACTTGCTAACGAAAGTAGACATCGTGTCAACGGCGGAAGGACAGAACTTCGACCAAATCGCATTCGATCGCATTTCGATCGGCGGCATCGCCTTTGATTTTACAACAGCGGAAGAGGTTGCAGCTGTCATCGATCGGTGGCGTCATTCCACGACGACAAATCTCGTCACGTTGACTAATCCGCATAGCGTCATGCTATGTGGGCGAGACGACGAAATGAACGAAGCGACGCGATCGGCTGGACTGACGCTTCCCGATGGTGTCGGAATTACATTGGGGGCAGCGTTACTTGGATACGGAAAACGGCAGCGTATGACCGGCCCCGCGCTGATGTTGGAGTTATGCGATATCGGGCGCGAGTTTGGGTTTCGGCATTTTTTTTATGGTGGGCAGGAAGGTGTCGCAGATCGGCTTGCCGAACGGCTTTCGCAGGAATTCCCTGGGCTAGACGTTGCTGGCACGTATTGTCCGCCGTTCCGACAACTGTCGGAGCAAGAAGACGATGATATCGTCGAAATGATCAACCAATCCCAGCCAGACGTGTTGTGGGTCGGTTTGGGAGCCCCCAAACAAGAGAAATGGATGCTTGCACATCGTGATCGATTATCTTGCGCTGCTGTCGCTGGTGTCGGCGCGGCGTTCGATTTTCACTCAGGCAATGTGGCCTGGGCGCCAAGCTTTGTCCGCAAGTTCGGGTTGGAATGGATTCACCGTTTGGCGTTGAATCCACGTCGAATGTGGCGGCGGAACCTTGATAGTCCTTTGTTCCTGGGACGGGTCGCACTCGATATGCCTCGCTGTTGGGCGGGACGCATCTTTTCTCGCCCACGAATTGAGAAGCGGCAGTTCTCGTAAATAGATACATCTCTTTCGACGATTCTCTGATTTCACTGGGTCTGGTTTGGCGACCACTGCAAAGGCTGCATTGGTGAAACCAATCACTGAGCCGCCTCTCAACTGAATTGGCCATTCTCGTCCGCTGATTTCGACTTCCATGACAGTACCTCACGATTCACAAAACGAACCAGCGCTGAGTAATGCTGGTAGCTCAGAGACATCGGCCGAATCCGAAACACCGGTGCTCCCGACGGTTGCTAAGCGCGCTTTTCAGGGAACTGCTTGGACGATCATTGGCACGGCAAGTTGGCGACTCCTCTCGATGGTTGCCACGGTCAGCATCGCTCGAATCCTGGGGGCAAATCAGTTCGGCGAATTTGCCATCATTCAGGCGACAATCGAGATCTTTTCTGTCTTTGCTGCTCTGAACATTGGGTCGACAATTGTCAAATACGTTGCAGACTACCGGACTTCCGATCGAGAGCGAGCGACAAGAGTGCTTTATCTCACGGTCGGCCTGGGGATCGGAATGGACGTCATCGCCAGCCTGTGCATGTTCGCCTTTTCAGGACCGATCTGCGAGTCTTACCTCAACAATGCTGCTCTTGCGCCTGCCATGCAGATTGGTAGCATCGCATTGTTCTTTACGATGTTTGCCAGCATCCTGGAAGCGGTGTTGGTTGCATTTGAACGATTTCGTCAGGTTGCGATCATCAACATGATTCGGGGGATTGCGACGCCGCTGATCCTCATTCCAGCGACGCTTTCGGGAGGCCTCGCTGGGGCATTCTGGGGGCTGAGCTTGCTGTTGTTGTTCGTCTCAGCAATGTCAGCAAAGTCTGTCATTTCGACTCTTCAACTGTGGAAAATCGGTCGGCCTCGGAGCATTCGCTCGGTTTTCGCAGAAATCGACAGCCTCTGGCAGTTTACTGCGCCCATCTTTGTCTCCGGCTTGCTAATAACCTGGTCTCACTTCCAAGCACGGGCCATGCTTTTTTCACGACCCGACGGTGATGGAGAGCTGGGCATTTTCACGGCGGCCAACACTTGGCGAACAGCGGTCATCTTCCTTCCGAACGTAATCAGCCGAGTCTTCTTTCCTATTATGTCTTCACGCTCGGCGAGTGAGCATACCGATTCGTTTGCAAGGATAACACAAGTCAACCTCCAACTTTCATGGGCGATCGCATTCCCCCTTTGCGCACTCTCGATTGTATTCGCAGAACCGATGGCATTGATCTTCGGTGAGAACTTTGCGAGGGCAGGAGATGTCATTCCCATAATTATCATCTCTGTTTTCCTTTTCGTCATTCAGTTCTCACTCCAACATGCCACAACAAGTGCAGGATATGCTTGGACAAACATGCTCGCCGCTATCGGCTTGAGCGCCGTCTATTTGACAACAGCGTGGAGATTCGTTCCGAGCCATGGGGCTATTGCACTGGCCTCTGCACAATCACTCGGTTATTTGACCGCTGTCTTAATTCTTTTCACTCCTTTAATTCTCAGTCGCAATGTCTTCGACCCGGTGCAGTTGGCGCCGGCAGCGATTCTGACAGCAGCCGTTTTCTCGATGTTAATCTGGTTACATGCGCAACCTTCGTCTGCGTGGGTTTGGACGACTGCTGTTTGCACGTGCCTGATGAGTTTCGTTCCGTGCGTTTGGTTGTTTCGCAAGCACTCCGTCTTTCAACGAGTTAGTGGTGCAGTGATATGAGCAAGATTATGACTTCAGTGTGGTTTCGCGTCGCCATCGTGGTTGGCTTGGTGGTTTGGTTCGCATTTGCGGATGACATCATGCGTGGGTTGTTGCAATCTGCGCATCAGGGAGATTCCATTCCGGTTCTCAGTCAATTGGTAGACCCTGGTCGTTATCCTTTGCACCGGTATTACGAGCAATGGGATCGAATGTGGCTTCGCGCCAGCCTGACATTCCTCAGCCTGGCCGGGATCCTGTTCTGTGTCACGTCGCAACGATTTCGAGACTGGGTCGACAGGATCAAGCCTGTCCCTGAAGGCGAAGGACTTGCATTGACATTCCAAGGAACACAACGCGTCGCTTTCGCGTCGGCGTTTTTCGTTCTCCTTGTCCCCCAAGCATTTGACATGTTTATCGACCGCGAACACTGGCCGTATTCAAACTACACCATGTATTCGGGGAAGCAGGAACCAATACTCGAACAATTTCGAGTCTACGGTTTTGATGGCGAACGGGAGATACCGCTTTCGATGTACTTCGCTCCGCAGGGTTGCCCCGCAAATGGCAGTAGTCACCTCAATTCCACTCTTGGAATCCACTACGATCGAAGCCTCGTCGGTCTCGACAATATGCAAGATACGGCCGACGCATTGGCCGAGTGGTATGAGCGCAACCGCGACGCCGGAATCCACAACGGCCCCACCGTCAAGTCGATTCGCCTCTATCAGGTATTTTTTGAAATGGATGTGGATGCCTCAACCATCGACACTCCTTCGGAACGGGTCTTACTCGCAGAGTCAATATATTCGACTGCTGATGTAACAAACAATGAATCGGTTGCCGCGCTGCACGATTGAACTATCCAAAGCGACTTCGCATGGAGCACTTGGTACGGATCAACTACGACTTTGAATCATCACTCTGACAGAGACTGAATTAGAACAATGACGAACTGGGTCACACAACGCTGGAATTGGTTTTGGTTCGAACCTTCGACTCCCGTTAATTTGGCAATCTGCCGTATTCTGCTATTCGGCGGACTGATTGTCGCCTACCCATATAGTTACGTTTTGAACTGGGGTAGTGTTCCGGACTATTTTTGGCACCCGATCCATTTGTTCCGATGGCTCCATATACCAACGGTAACAAACGAAACCATCGTTGCGCTTACTGCGATTCATTTGGCTTCAATGGCTTGCTCCTGCATCGGGTTGTTTACCCGAACAAACATGGTGATCTCTACTCTTTTGGCCACGTACCTATTCGGGATTCAGCATAACTACGGCCGAACCTATCATGAAGAATGCGTCCCGATCATGATTATGGCGGCAATGTGCTTCTCGCGATGTGCCGATGCTTACTCGGTCGACCGCTGGATCGCGAAGAAGCGCAGCAAGACCCCAATTGCTCCGATGGCGCCTAGCGCTGCCTATACTTGGCCGATCCGCCTGATTTGGGTCTATATGTCTATGGCGTTTTTCGCAGCCGGGTTGGCAAAAATCGATCACGGCGGGTGGGTCTGGTTCGTTTCAGATCAAATGAAATGGAATATTCTGTCACACTTCTACTTGGAAAAGACCGTTCCGACAGATCTCGGGTTATGGGTCGCGAAAAGTGACCTACTATGCAAACTCATGTGCTGGTACACCGTTATCTCCGAATGTGCTGGTCCCGTTGCTCTCATCAGTACTCGTTGGCGAATGCCAGTTGCCTTGAGTTGGTTTGCACTCCAAATGGGTATTTGGCTGATGATGGGCGTATTCTTCAAACTCTGGTTTGTCTGCTACATCTTTTGGTTCCCTTGGGACAAGATTCTTGCCCGCGTCAGTCAGTTTATCCCATCGTTGGATGGGACGGCCCTGTTCTCGCCGGCATCGCAGTCCTGATGTCCAAACAGCCCCTTATTCTGTAGCGGCTGTTTCGGGCTCGCTGACTTGATGTGGTTATCTTTCGATCGACATCCTCAAGACATCACCTGAACATATCAACAATGAGTACCGCTGATCCGCGTTTGGGAATCCTCTACTTCATCGACAGCAACCCACTGTTCCGAGAAATGATGGAACTCAGCGTAAGGTCGCTGCGCCGATTCCACCCAGATATCCCAATTACTGTTTTGGAAGTCCCCAAGTTTCCAGTGCCGGCATGGAAGAAACTGTACCGCAAGCTGTCATATTGGAAATATGACGCAAGGCGAAGGCGCGCCAATCAAGACGCCCGGGTCATCGCGGCCAAGGCCGATGCAATGCTTGACTCACCGTACGATGTGACGTTGTACCTCGATGCCGATACTTACATCCAACGGCCCTTAGACGATGTCATTTCAAAGGCACTGGAATGCGACGTATTAGCGACTCAGTTTCCCTGGAAAACTTATTCCCGCATCGAGGACTGGCAGCCGGAATCGTGGCCATTCGTTATGGCCGGATTGAACTTCTATAGCAAGCGGTTCTGCGAGGCCTATCGTCCTTACATTGACCGGCTGCGAGATCAACTCGCGACTTTGCCGACGATGGAGCAATTTACATTCAGCCTATGTTGTCATGAACACGCGGATGATCTGAATATTGTTTACGACCAACGATTTCAATTAGATCACCTCAACCTCAAGTACCTACTTGAACGAGAATCATGGCCCACAGTGGGTAATTGCATCGATCTCACCTGGGACGGAATTCGAGAGTTCGACATTTTTCACTACAACGACTTGAAACCAGGATACATGGAGCAAGTTCGCAATTTACTCGCAGATTCGCCTCCATTTACCGAGAGTATGCTCGCGGCCTCGTCCGAAGCAACGTCCGCAAATCGTACCGTCGTCCCTGCAAATTCCTAAATCAAAACAGGGATCACAACGACCGAAGCATGCGCAACCATCTACTCAGAACGGTCATTTGAGCGTATCTCGTTAATCAATCATTAATACACTTTCGAATTGTCAACTTCGCATTTCCCAAGACGAGCATTTCCTCGGCTTGCTGTATAGATTCCTCTAGTAACAACGATAAGTGATCATGATTAAGAACATTCAAGAGGGCATCCGGCGCAGTGGATTCTTCGGCGCATCTCGTAACTTCACCAAGAAGCTCATCTATCATTCCCGACTCGGAGCCGTTCGTCTTCGCAGCAAGATTGATTCACTGCCAGACGAAATGTCACATGATCGGGTGATTGATTTCGCCTGGAATGTTTCGCATGGTCTTTTGCGCCCCTTTCAAGTGCGATCGGAATACGAAGATTTTATCCGCAGGGTGTTTCGAGATGATAATCGCCCCAAGAACATCATGGAAATCGGCAGTTTTAACGGCGGAACGTTGTTCGTCTCCTGTCGTTTAGCGGCCCCGGGTGGCGTGATCGTTAGTCTTGACCTTCCCGGCGGGGAATTTGGAGGCGGTTATCCCGAGTGGAAGACACCGCTCTACAAATCTTTCCCCCAATCGACTCAGGAATTGCATCTCATACGTGGTGATTCTCATAGCTTCGATTCTCTTGCCAAAGTCAAGGAGGCGTTAGATGGTCGGCAACTCGACTTTCTATTTATCGACGGCGACCACACTTATGAAGGTGTGAAGCAGGATTACGAAATGTATTCAACCTTGGTCAGGCCCGGTGGATGGATCGGATTTCATGACGTCGCCAAACATCGTGCCAACAGCGGGTGCGAGGTCGATCGCCTTTGGCAGGAACTAAAGCAGGATTTTGAATGCGTTGATTTTATCAACGACGTCCAGCAGGGATGGGCCGGATTGGGGCTCATGCGCAATTCTTCCAAAGAAGCTGCAACGACAACAGCTTAGTCCCTTTCCCATCGCCGGTGCGTTGCGAATGCCATTTCAAATAGCAGTTATTTGGCTCCAACGAGAACATGGCGTTTTTAGAACGGTCGCGAAGTCACTCGTCCGTTGAGGTCGCTTGAATAATGCTTGACACTTTGTCCGGACGAACATCTGTCATTATTCCGGCTTACAATTCGTCAACTTCGATTCGCCGAACTGTTGAATCGGCGCTCGACCAAGAGGCCACTCCGAAACAGGTCATCGTTATCGATGATGGCTCAACCGACAACACCGTCGAAGTTGTGAGTGCGTTCGGCAATCGTGTTAGCGTGCTGCAGCAGTCGAATTCCGGTCAGGGTGCAGCACGAAATGCGGGGCTCGATATCGCTACCGGCGAATTCATCGCCTTTCTTGATGCAGATGACTACTGGCGACCCGG
>JANQRQ010000330.1 GCA_028284485.1 Planctomycetaceae bacterium
GTGAAATTCTGGCGGAAGCGAAAGAAACCAACGCCGATTTGCTCATTATGACGACGGAGGGTCGGCATGGGTTTTACGACGCCCTACGCGGAACGACCACCGAGCAAGTCTTGCACCGGTCAAATTGCCCTTTGCTCGCCGTGCCGGCAGAGCCTGATTATTGAGCCACAAACAAGCAAGGGCCCTGCGCGATCCCGCGATACTGGAATCTCCGACTCCTAGGGTTCGAATTCCAAAGCAGCGCAGGTCGCGAGACGTCGGTGTATTTCGTTAACAAGCTGTTCGGTCTGCGTCCCTCCGAGGCCACCGAAGCCCGCCTGGAATTCTTCTCGTGTTAATCCCTCGGGAAGATCTTGTACTTCGGGACAATAATCGGAAATCACAACTTCACGCCGGATCCTTGCCTGCATGTTACGCGCAGCGTCTGCATCCCGCGTGGCAGCGGTCGCGAATAACGTACCCGCTCGATCAGCAGTCAGGTCGACAAACGAGAATCCGGATCCCCCCGGTGTGGCATCCATCATCTCCTTGGCGATGCCCACAGTCATGGAACGACTTTCGTCGGAAAGAATAGTCAACGCGGCGCTCACCCAAAAATGTCGAGCCAAATCGTGTCGTTCCCGAAGTGTCACTCGATTTCGAATCGCTTCGAATTCGTCTTTGCGAGTGAGATCGATCGGACGTTTCGCGACCTCAGCCACTCGCTCCTCGCCCAGAATGACTCCCAACGCCAAGATCGCCGCCTGATTGGGCAATACCGCGTCGGTGCTATGGGAATTGTCCGCGGCAAAAGTGAAGGCAGATCGCAGCAGTTGCGCGAATCCTTCGTCGCCATCCGGAATGTCGTCGATATCTTCGAGGATGTGAATCGCCGTGGCACTGGCGACTTCGTAGAGGTCATCAGAAATTCCGGTTGAAGTGCCCCAAACGTACAATCCGACTGCAACGACAACGAGCCCCACAAGTGCCATTCGGCTTCGACGCAACGTGAAACCGGCCAGGGCCCCCAACACTGCGCTCGAAACTCCGAGTTGCAGTTGTGCCGTAATCGGAAAGTAGCCGTAGTTGATCCACTGCGTGGCGATTGCCAGCAATGGAGCCAACACAAGGACTACGGGACCGGTCGTACGCAATCGCCAAGGCGCGACCGACAGCGCAAGCAACATTCCGAATACAGCAAGGCCGATACCTCTCAACAAGACTGTCGCTGATGCGCGAGCAGTCGGCTCGGACATTTGCAGCAAGGAGACAAGTGACTTCACCGCCCATTCGGGAGCACCAAGGGGACGGGGATCCGGAACGGCGCACAGGACAACGAACCAGGCCACAACGAGCACGCCCCAAAACAGCAGCTCTGTGGTCGGACGGCGAACGGAATGTCGTCGAACGATGATGGGATCCATGGTGGCTTCGTATGATTCGTCGCGCCGCGTTTCGGCCGATAGAAAATCTTTGCGACTTCGGTCGACTCTTTTCTGCCGATTGAGTGAGAATCAGCAGCGGCACGAGATTAGGATGACAGGCCAAATTTCGATTGGACCCTGAATGTGCACCGGGGAACTACCGACGCGTTCATCTCCCAACCGATATTCCGAATCCATTCTTTCCCAGAAGCAAGCCACTCACCATGGCAATTCACCAAAAAAAGGCCGTTCCACAGCCACTTGCGACCTATCATGACGATTCCGCCTGGTCCTATCGCGCACCCTCGTCGCGAGTGGCAAGATCACACGTAAACAAGTCCCGCCTTCACAAAACAATCAGGCGTACCAATTGAGGCCCGTAGCCGTTCGTGGCGACGGTCAGCAGGGTGGCGATAGCAGCCCCAGCAGCGAGAATGATGGCGATCTGGCTGCCGAGAATCATCGCAATTTTGTGGCGAGAGCAGCCGATCTTCCACATGGTGACTAGCTCTGCGCGTCTGAGTCGAACCGAAAGCACGAAGACCAGCGTCATGGTAAGTAGCGTTACCAGCGAAACAACTGCGATTGTGGCGATCATATAGCTGCGGACCATCACGATTCTCTCCAGTAATGAGTCCATGACAACTCGCGGACGTGCGATTTGGACAGTCGCATCAGGAGAGAAGTACTGTCCCAAGAGGATCGTTTGGTCTTTTTCGGTCGCCGGAACCACAATTACGGCACTGATCGGGAAGTCGCCGCGGTCACCGTGAAAGTGAAAGCTGTTGACGTTTTCTTTGGTGATGTCCGTATACAATTTCGCGTCGGGCGATCCATGTGCTGCGCCTGCGGCATGTCCATGCCCCAGTCCTTCGATGATCCAAGCGGTTTCCAAGCCGACAAAGATCACGTCATCATCAGGAGTTTCATTGACCGCCAATATCCCAGCGACCCTGAGCCGAAGCGGCGGACTATCAAGAACGAAGGTCGTTGACGACGAAACCGGAATCTTGTCGCCCACACTGATATCAAGCCGCTCGGCGACTTGTGCACCGACGACGCATTCTCCATGCATGGTCCAAATCGATCCACCGGAAAGCCGCATTCGTCGCAGGTTGAGATAGTCCACGGTCGTTCCCACGATTTGGCTATCCCGAGCGGTGTACCTCGTATGGAGAGGGATGACCATTCCAAGATTCTGCTCTTCGATCCGGCGTAATTCCGTCAGCCGCATGATCGCATCGCTTGGTTTGTCGAAATAAACAGCGCTTAACACAAGCTCCAGCGCGCTTCCGCGTGGACCGACAACGACAGGCGTCGAATCGGCGCGCGAACGAAAGTGCACCTCGGCGCTGGCGACGATGACCTGCAACGCCGCCGGCAGGTACATGATCAACGCGATCGCAGACACTAAGACGGCCGTTGTCAGGCGGTGGTACCGCAGATACTGCCACGCCAGGTAGAGGCTGTCACCCATGATGGCCATCTCCGGCGGGATTCATTGGAGTCTGCACACACATCTCCGCGACGTCCGTCGAGCTGGCGAAGCGCGACATAACATCACGATCGTGTGAAACAACGACCAACGTTGCGTCGCGATCGGTGGAATATTGCTCGAGTGCGTCCAAGACACGGGCCGCATTCGTGGCATCCAGATTGGCTGTCGGTTCGTCGGCCAGCAGCAGTTTCGGATCGGCAATAATCGCCCGACAAACCGCAACTCGCTGTTTTTCCCCCTGAGAAAGTTGTGTAGGTCGTCGCGGCAGCAAGTCTCGAAGTCCAACATCAGTCGCAAGGTGTTCGGCTCGAGACCGAACCGAGGCATCCATTTGTAAGGCACGACTGATGCGGTAGGGCAGCAGGATATTGTCCAACACGCTCAAGTAATCCAACAATGCGAAGTCTTGCAAAACCAGCCCAATGTTCGCGATGCGAAAATCGCGCCGAGTCGCTTCCTGTAGCGCCGTCAACTCGACGTCGCACGCTTTG
Organism: Planctomycetaceae bacterium; assembly: GCA_028284485.1. Classification (GTDB taxonomy): domain Bacteria; phylum Planctomycetota; class Planctomycetia; order Planctomycetales; family Planctomycetaceae; genus JANQRQ01. The sequence goes on from JANQRQ010000330.1 coordinate 3,393, forward strand.
ACCCGACCGGTTTGCGGTGCGTAAATCCCAGCAACCAAGTGCAAAAGCGTGGTTTTCCCCGAACCACTCGGACCGATCCAACAGGTTTGCTGACCCTGCGCGAGGGAGAGTTCCTTGATCCGAAGCGCGAACTCGCTTTGCGCATACTGAAATTGGAGATCTCGTAGTTCGATCATGCTCCGATACGATCCTGGCTTGATGGCTGCATCGCAGCTGGCTCAACACGCTGCTCGTCGAGCATCTCAAGGGTGGTGATTTTCCACGTTCCCTCGCGATCGGCGATGGTGATCAGAGCCAAGTGTTCATTCTCTCGATGGTGGATGTGTCCCCAATGTCCAATCCACCCAGAGACCCTCCAACGGCACTCAAATGTGTACACCTCCGGGTCACTTTGGACAGAAGCCAAGTCTGTCACCGTTACTTCTTTGACCGATATGCGCATGCCTCCCTGATTGCGGAGTTCCATACTCTTGCGCGTTTCCAAGTAGACGTCAGACAGCAGATCCCCGGTAACGCTTTGTGCAAGTCGATCGTAGATGATGCTTTCGTCATGGTGGTCAAACGCTCGATACACATTGTGCAGCAGGCTGCCGAGTAACGGACGGACATCCGTCTCCGAGAGCTGCGGCGGCTGGGCGAATGGATCGGCGATCGAGACTTTCAGAACGGGCCACGAAATCAGTCCGACAATAAGAACGGCCGCAGCAATGCTCAGCACAAATCGTGGCGAACGACGCTTGGCGGTCCATTGCCGCATTGCGATGCAGATGAGGACGATCAGAGTCACGCCACAAATCGCAGAAAGTAGCGGTATGTCGGCCACCGGTTGCTGGGGCGGCGGTGGGATACGGCTTAGCTGCGGACTGGTCGGATTGGTGAGATAGTTCCGCCAAAGCAGGACGGGATCCTCGGGGGTCAGCA
>JANQRQ010000020.1 GCA_028284485.1 Planctomycetaceae bacterium
GATTTCCAAAAGATTGCGGCTGACCAGGTCGCGCCGAACCGCGAGTGTGGTGATGTAGACCACAGAGGGCGCCGCTTCGCGGAATATTTCGATATTCGATTTTTCATCAGCGGCAAGATCGCCGCGGGGCGTGATTTCTCGTGGCTTCGCGTTGGGATCGTGTAAGGGCGGGAGATCGTCACGAAAACTTTGAAATACGAGCGTGGCAACCAACCCCAATAGTATCAACACCAGCCAGGCATTGACCGTGGGGGTCGGCCGTTGTGGATACCGCCCGTCGTTGAAGCTATCGTACGGACCGTGCGTTGCCATAACAGATTCGCAAGTGGAAAGATTCAGCCTTTTGAATTACATCAGGTTTGCGACATTCGAACTCAATTCGCCAACGGCTTTGATAAATCGGTTTCGTGTCTTTTCGGGGAGCTTCTTGAATTGTGTGGCGAATTGCTTGTTGAACATTTTGTTGCACCGCTCGAGGGACGTCGTCAATCGTTTGACGACCTGTTCGGCAGTGGGCTGTGGCCGATTGGCGACGGCGACATCGCCGCCATTCGATTTCGGAGCCGGGCTGGAGGCTTCGCTTCGAAACGGTGCATAGTCCCCTGCTCCGTTTTCGACGTCGCGAGCAACCGTTGTCACGGTGGCGACTCCGGATTGATCAGATCGCTCGCCGCCCGTGCGGTCTGAAACCGGCCGCTCGCGGGTTTCATCCGGCGATTGGACGTCTCGGACGGGAGTCGGTTCGGGCGGGAGAAAGCTGACGAAGGCATCATCTTCGAGCGGTTCGTCTGACAATTCTTCTCCATGTTGCAGCCGCCGCCATACCTTCATTTCCGCCACAGTCGTTTCGTTGTCGTTGGCCCATTGCAGACAATCCTGCGCGTCATCCCAATTCAGGGCGACATAAAAATGGGACCAGCGCAACTTGGCATATTCCGAAGCCGATTCGGCAAATTCCTCCCAGACCCGTCGACGCTGGTAGACCTGATCTGCGCTCAGGCCAACGAGTGTGCCAAAGTCGCTATCGGTCCGGCCGCGTGCGTATTTCTTCGTCCATTTGGCGGCACATTCACCGACCGTCCAGTTGCACTGGCTGACGGCATTCTGCGCTAACGAGATTAATTCCGACTCCGATTCTCGGACGTCCATTTCTGCATTCTCCATGATCGCTGCAACATCATGACCGCTTGGGTCAACTGTCACGTTTCCTCAGATGTTCCGATGCTATTCTACTCGGCGTTTTTTGATTGGGGCACAAAATTTTGATACTACCCGTTGCGCTCGTCGAATTCTACTGAACGAAACAGCTGCAGATTTCGGGGAGACTCTTCCCCGACGTTGACGCACACGATGGAAACCATTGACAAATTCCGAACACGATCTTGTTGAACCCGATGGGAGTTGAAAGCCGACGCATTCGTTGACTCAGGCGGGGCATATAAGTTTGTAGCGAGGCTGGCACAGCGGCAGGTCGCGGTGATAATCATTCGAATTCCTCAGATGAGAGAGCGGCGTACAGCCGACGAGAGTTGTGACTTTGACGCGTCCATTGGGCGGCAGCACCGGTCATTCTGGAATGCGAATCTCGTTTTGCGTTCGGCGAATGTCATGGTCGCCGGATTCGTTGGTAACTTTTCAAACCAAGGATACGCAAATAGGACCAGGATATTGGTACGAACGAAACAGGGAATCTGCCGAAAAATACTGCGAGGAAATGCTCTGAACGGGGCGTCAAACGGTCAAAATTCACGAGGATTTGGGGCCCGCAAAAGTCTCTTGACGTAACGTCCTACCCTCAGTAGCATTCGGCCAACCTGCTTCGCAGGAGAATCGTGAATTCGTTCGCGATGGCGCCGTAGCCAAGTGGTCTAAGGCAGGGGATTGCAAATCCTCCATCGGCGGGTCGAATCCGCCCGGCGCCTTTCTTTTCGATGG
>JANQRQ010000025.1 GCA_028284485.1 Planctomycetaceae bacterium
CAGCAGCCACCTTCGCGCCGTCAATGGTCGGCCGACCTATGGCGCTGGCACCACCGGCGTTTGCCAGCAGAACCTTCTCAAAAGTAAGTGTATCGCCTTCGTTTGCATCCGATCGAAAGTCGACCTCGAGAAGGTCCCCTTCTTGGACTTTGTACTGGTGACTTCCGTCTTCGAAAACCGCGAACATTATCCCAACCCTATCAAAAGATACTCTGCCGGACTGGTAGCAATCGTCGAATGCCGGCAGGCTCGAATCGCAAAAGAGAAGCGATTGTAATCACCCCGGATCACGATTTCGAGTCCGTGGTAGTCAGAATGTTAATTCTATTGCCGATATCATCTGTACACTGAAAATCGACGTGCCCGGGGCTGACATCGGATCGGGCCGAAATCAGCACCGTTGCATTCGACTCGTCTTCGATGTTATTGATTTCGCGGCGCTTACGATTGTTGAGGTAATTCGCAACTCGTTCGTGGACTTCGAGAACAATGCGGTGAACGTTTTCTCGACTGGCCGTCGTCGCCAACAAACGCATCGCTTCGATGGCGACACTTTCGGCCGTTTTGACCAAGCCCACGCCGTTACAACAGGGGCAATCTTCGAAGACACTTCGTCGAAGTGAGGGGCGAATGCGTTGCCTGGTCATTTCGATCAGACCGAACGGGCTGATGCGGAGAACCTTCGTTCGGGCCCGATCGCGTTTGACCGCGTCGCGCAACGTTCTTTCGACTCCGCGGCGATGGCGCTCCTCGCGCATGTCGATAAAGTCATTCACGATCACGCCGCCTAAATCCCGCAAACGAATCTGGCGGCTGATTTCCTCGGCCGCTCGAAGGTTCACTTGGTATGCGGTTTCTTCGGCATTGTCGTCGGCGCGAAAACTTCCGCTGTTGACATCGATGGCCACTAAGGCCTCGGTTTGATCGATCACAATCGAACCGCCGCCTTGCAGGGGAACGTGCCGGACTTGAATACGTGCGATTTCTTCTTCGATGTTGTAGCGGTGGAAGATCGAATCTCGGCCATCGAACAATTTGATTCGATTCACGTGCCGCGGCAAAACCACCTTCATGAATTCGCGGGCTCGCTCGTACGCTTTGCGTTCGTCAATCCAAACGGAATCGATCTCGCTGGTGTAAATATCGCGAATCGTGCGGATGATCATGTCGCTATCTTCGTAGATGTCGACCGGAGCCGGCTGTTTGGCAATTCGCCGAACAATGACGCGCCATAACCTCAGCAGATAATTCAGGTCGCGTTGCAAGTCCTTCTTCGTACGGTCGAGTCCGGCAGTCCGAATGATAAAGCCAAGTCCTGGAGGGGGACTCAATTCGGCAAGACTTGCGCGCAACTTGCGTCGAGTTTCGTCGTCGTTGATTTTACGACTGACACCGACGCGCTGCAGTCCCGGCATCAGCACAAGATATCGGCCGGGAATGCTGATATAGGTGGAAAGGGTCGGCCCCTTGGTTCCGATTCCTTCTTTGATGACCTGAACCAGAACTTCGCTACCGCGTTTCAAGATACTTTGAATCGGAGGCTTGTTGCGCAGGTTCCGTTCATTGGTTCGTCGGTTTCGACCACGACTACCGCGTTCCTCGTCATCGTCCGATTCATCGGGTCGGCCGTTTTTGACCAAATGCTTGTAGTATTGGTATTCAACATCGCTCACGTGCAGGAAACCGTTGCGCCCGACGCCGAAATCAACAAATGCGGCTTGAATACTCGGCTCGATGTTGACGACTTTTCCTTTGTAGATGTTGCCTACAAAGTTGTCGATGCTGTTGCGCTCAACATAAAGCTCCTCGAGGACGCCATCTTCGACAATGGCTATGCGACTTTCCTCGGGCTGCAATACGTTGATTAGCATTTCCTTCTTCATCGCATACCCTTCGCTCGAGGGCGCGAGAACGACAGTCACCTGATCGGCATGGCCGGGCCTCGCATGATGCCAGTGGCATCGCAAGGATTCTGCGGCGGGCCTGAAAAGACCGCGACTGTTCAGCCGTCAGGTGTGAATTGAAGACATCGGACACGTTAAGCTGTTTTCGAAGTCCGCACGACCGACGTCGTCGAACTCGCCCGATGCCATTCAACCCTCGCCTATCAGTGGAGACGCCGCCTGCACTTCGGCTGCTGGTTTGCGCAGCAGTTGCGGTGACCCAGCCTGCGTTTGCTGGGCGACTTCGGCCATTGAACTTTCGGGCGGACTTTCCAACGGCAACACCATCGAGTTTCGACGCGTGGTTGCATGGATTACCGGAGATATCATCCGGCGTTGGTTTTTGCCGCCGTTCGGTGTACCCGCAGTAGCTGGTCATGCCGTTTACGGGCCGCACACGTTCAATCCTGGCGATACGTCCTGTTGATACGCGAATCTGTCTTCGCACCCTGTTTCCAAAAAAGTGAATTTCCAATTTGCGGCTGCAGCGAACGCTGCCGATTTGCCGCACTGTTTCCGGGGTCACATCACCAAATCGGGACAGACCTTTTTAAGCTCACCTCGTAAGTAATTTTCGATGTCTCGCGCCACTTCTAAAGTCTGCACATGCGCGGCAATTTGTTCCGCGTGAGACACCGTTATTTTTCGAATGACTTCCTTTAATTCCGGGATGGCATGCGGTGTGACACTAATGTGCCTGAGCCCGATTCCGATCAACTGCAGGACAAACTTGGGGTCGGAACTCATTTGGCCGCATACTGTTACAGGCTTATTGTGCGTTTTCCCCGCTTCGACCACGGTGCGGATCAGCCTCAGGATAGAAGGATCTCCTGAACTGTACAAGTTGGCAACGGTCGGATCGGACCGATCGACCGCAAGCGTATACTGGATCAAGTCGTTTGTGCCAATGGATAAAAAGTCGACTTCGGCAGCAAATTCATGGGCAAGAATCGCCGCAGCGGGCACTTCAACCATCATGCCGACGGGCACATCGCGGTTGAACTCCACACCATGCTCGTCCAAATCCTCCATGACATCGGCAAGAATCATCTTCGCCTGTCGCAGCTCTAAAAGTGATGTCACCAAAGGAAACATCACGCGGACATCGCCATGAACTGCCGCTCGAAGAATGGCACGAAGCTGAGTCTTGAAGAGGGGTAGATTCTGCAGGCTCAGCCGCAAACTCCGCAGACTCAGCACGGGGTTGGCCGCCTTTTCGGATGCTCCCAGAAACGAGCTGGGAATCTTATCAGCCCCCAAATCCAATGTGCGAATCACAACCGGGTGCCCATGCATCGCCTGAATAACGCGACAATAGGCGTTGTAGTGGTCTTCTTCGGTTGGTTCTCGGTCGTTCTCGAGGTACAGAAACTCGGTGCGATACAATCCAATACCGTCGGCACCTCGATGTGTACAATGCTCGACCTCGTCAGGGAATTCGATATTTCCCATCACCTGAATGCGAACGCCGTCGAGCGTTTCGGCGGGCAGTTGCCGCAAAGAATCGAGGCGTTCTGTAAACGTTCGAAACTTGGCTTCGGAATCGCGGTACTTGGTGAGCGTCTTATCGTCAGGATCGATGATGACTTCGCCGTGGTTGCCATCGATGATGACGATTTCCCCCCCTGATACATCAGAAAGAAAATCGCCCGTTCCAACGACCGCCGGGATTTCGAGGGCCCCGGCCAAAATGGCCGTATGGCTGGTGGAACCCCCAACCTCGGTGGCAAATCCGATGACCAATTGTTTGTTGAGCCTCGCCGTTTCGCTCGGTGTGAGATTGTGGGCCAACACAAGTACCGGCTCGGTGAGGTGCGCCAACTCTTCTCGGCGTTCCCCCAACAGATGTCGCAAGATTCGCTTTTCGAGATCGAAGATATCCGCAGCACGTTCCGCCAGATAGGTGTTCCCCAAGTTCTGAATGGCTTTGGCATATCGCCGGAGCACTCGCGAGGAGGCAAACTCGGGAGAAAGACATTTTTCTCGAATCAGCGATTCGATTTCTTCGATCAGTTTGGGATTCTGGGCCATTTGAAGATGCGCGCCGAAGATTGCGGCATATTGCTGGCCCAATTGCTCGGATGCCAGCTTTTCGTTCTCGGCGATTTCGCGACAGGCCGCATCAAGCGCAACCCGAAATCGCGCAACCTCGGTATCTACGGCATCAACACTGACGAAACGCTGCGGAATCCGAAAATCTTCGGTTCCAAGCACCAGTGCCGACCCGATAGCCACTCCTGGTGAAACGGCGATACCACGTCTAGCGAGCATCTTGCTTAAAAACTGAAACTCCCGAACTAAGCTTCGGGTGGTACGATACCTTCGAAGTTCGACTCAAAAAGGTCTGCAAGGGCTTGTATCGCTTTTGGAGCATCGGGACCGGTCGCCTTGCAAAGCAACGTCGTACCGTACTCGGCGGCCAATTGAATTACTTCAAAGATGTCCTTGGCGTTAATACTTAAGTCGCCCTTCACAATTCTCACATCGCAGTCAAATCCTGAGGAAACTTTGGCAATCGCAGAACACGGAGCCAGGTGCAGGCCGTTCTCCAGATTGACTTTGACGTTTCTCTCGCACACGGAAGTACTGCTTCATGATCGGTGTTCGCAGGCAAAAAATCGGGAGTCCTTGCCCGATGACAAGTAACAAGCAGTTAATCGGAAATGGAGGCTTCGGACGGACAAACCCAATAGTCAACGGATGATCCAATCGTCGTCCGCGAAGCCCTCCGAGGTGTTAACCCAATTGATTGCTGTCAGCTTCCTGCAACAACTCAACAATGTCCTGGCTCGTCTTGGCTTGTTTGAGAAAGTTGCAAAAGTTCTGATTGCGTAGATGTCGAGAGATATTCTCGAGTCCTCGCAAATGATCTCCAGGACGATCCGGAGGGGAAATCAACAAGAAAAGAATATAGACAGCCTCCCCATCGAGACTTGCGAAGTCCACACCCTCTTTTGCCAGCGCGACTGTGGCAATCAGTCGATCGACTGAGGGATGTTTTGTATGAGGGACGGCGACGCCGTGCCCGATCCCGGTCGAGCCAAGCTCCTCGCGTTTGAGAATCGCCGCAACAATGCTCTCTTCATCTTCTGCCTTGATCGTGCCGCTATTCTTCAGACTTTCGACCATGGCGCGGATAGCGTTTTCTTTCGACTCGACCTTCAAATCGGACAAGATCGCTTCGGAAACAACGAAGTCCGACAATTGCATACAACAGCTCCTTTGCCGACATCGACCCAATGACTCTCGTACGGGTCGACAAAATTTTGTGTACCTGACTGTCTACTGGTTTATAGCCATAGGATCATCTTTACGAAATGAGCCTGTCATTCGTTAAGGTCATTCTCGGCCAGCTCATTGAGCGGGCGGTCGCGACGATGATCTTGAATTTTTTCTTTGTACCGACGAATCTGCTGTTCCATTTTATGCAGCGCCTGATCAAACGTCGGAATCACTTCTTCTCCGATGTCATGGGCCACAAAGTTGTGCTTGTGCTCTGCGTCGACGAGAAGTTCGACCGTCGTTCGATCCTTCTCGAACTCCACCGTCACCTGAATTGCAGTCACGCGTTCGAAAATCGTCAAAATCTTCTCTGACTTTTGCTCCATGTACTGGTGCTCATCGTCAGACACCTTTCCGTGTCGACACGTAATTGCAACTTGCACAGGCCGTGACTCCTTTTTCACAATTGACAGATTCGTCGAGTTACAGGTTGAGTCTCGCCCTTCAACCGAAATAACGCCACGGTACCGATTCTAGTGTGCTTAATCGAAGCGTCAATTGAAAACAACGATTGAAGTTACAACAACGCATCAAGCGGATGAGAACCGGAAGAATCGACGCGGATTTCGCGCGAACTTCGAAAGTGACGAGGCTCACAAAGGAGGGAAACCTTCCGCCGTTGATTCTAGCCCCCGGGACCTGCCAATTCCAGCTATCGGGTCTGACACTCGGCGTTGCACGTTCCGAATTCGTGGTTGGCGGCCACTGCGCCCCATCCCGAGAAATCGGGCTTCTCGACCATGGCAAAAGGCGTCGGCCAAGAATGAGGATCCTTAAAAGTCGTCGCTGATTACGTCGACGGCTTCACCTTCGACCGCTACCAAGTCCTCTTGCTCCGCCAAATCTGTACGCGGCAGAGGAATATGCTTCGGGCGAGACAGTGGGTTGAGCCACTTCAGCCACTTTCGTTCACCAGGACTCTGCTCGAAACCCGTCGTCTGGACTTCCGCCCCCGAACTGCCTGTATCACGCTCGACGATCGGGTGTACCGAGTCCGATTTCACCTTTGGGGCCAAGTCTAAGCCGATCGAAGGGGCCTGGTTATTGCTATCCATTTGGAACATCGTCCGAGAAACCTGGCATCCTGCCGATCCCGACAAAAGAATCAAACCGACCGCCAAACGAAATCGCAGAGTTCTTTTCATCGGCCGGCGCATCCTTGCTTTGTGGCACTGGTTCTGACAATGTGCCGCTTGGTAACTGTTGTTCGGCGTCCATTCCATTCAAATGCGTGGCATTTGATCGGTTGCTACGACTCGACTCGTTAAGGTTCTTTAGCCCCGGCCGACCGTTTTTCCCGAGAATCGTCGACTTTCACCCTTAAAACCGGCCCGGTTTGAGCCGCTGTTAAACGAATCTTCGGTTTGCCCTGGATGGTGACCGAAATCAGTCCGCTTGAGCAGCGAATACTGCAGTCATTTCGAACGTGGCCTACTTCGACGTTTGGGAGTTTTGCAAACGCATCCCCAGCGAGACGAATGAATTGCTACGCTTGGACGGGGAACTACTCCAACTTGTCGCCCTCGACGGCTTCTGGCTCGGTAGCCAATTCCGGCTGCTGCTCAGCAATTTCTGGTTCCCATTGATCAGGAACTCCGAACGAGGGAATCAAGTTACTCTGCTCAAATGCCGGTCCGCGCTGCCGGCTACCGCAACCGAAAAGACCGGTGACCAGCATCAGGCAGCATACGGAGATACAAAGGAATCTTGTATTCACGATTCCAGACTCCTCTGGCGGAGCTTCCCGCCAGTCGACGGAAACAAAACTTCGCATGGACGGATCATTCCGCCCCAAACTGCGCTGTACATACCACGAATCTCGATCTTCCGAAAGACGGATTCCTCTCCGACGGAACGGTTCAACCGGGGATGAAAACGTTCTCCAATCCCGAGAAAACCGGTTTGAATGAGATAATGATGCGACGACGCATCACGTGTTCTCGAAGGCAACATTGAACGCAAGCGGTTTTCGGCGCAGTGGTTAGACGTGCCGAGTCCGCCGGAGATGGATTCTTGTGTCGCCCGAAATCAACATCGGCTGTTTTCGGTCTGTGGGAGATCTCGCAGCAAACCGGAGTTAGCAAGATATCTCTAAACCATTATTTCAAATAGATTTGCGCTTCGTACTCGAAACAATTTGTCAAGAGATTTGAACAGTTTGCCAACTTCGGCATTCAGCTTGCTTTACAGGTCCATTGTTCAGCAAACAACTCTCTTCACACCCAAGTTTACGAAAGAGGC
>JANQRQ010000026.1 GCA_028284485.1 Planctomycetaceae bacterium
CGTCGAAATCGACGGACACGACATTGGGGCACTGATATCGGCAATGCAAAACACTGCCGACGATCGGCCGACGGTTGTCGTTGCGCGGACCACCAAAGGAAAAGGTGTGTCGTTCATGGAGGACGACAACAATTGGCATTACCGCATCCCTAATCGAGACGAAGTCGACGCTGCTTGCGCAGAACTTGGCCAATCATGAGAAATGCATTCGCACAAGAATTGACCGATTTGGCTGCGCAAGATGAGCGGATCGTTTTGCTTTCCGGCGACATCGGAAATCGTCTGTTCGACCCGTTCAAAAGCCGATATCCCACTCGGTTCTTCAACTGCGGAGTCGCGGAAGCCAACATGATGAGCGTCGCCGCCGGCTTGGCGAGTTGTGGCCTACGACCGTTTGTCTACACGATTGTTCCATTTGTGACCACTCGCTGTTTGGAGCAAATTCGCGTCGATGTCTGTTACCACAACATGCCGGTCACGATCATCGGCGTTGGCGGAGGCTTATCGTACGCCGGTTTGGGTGCCACCCATCATTCGTGCGAAGATATTGCCTTTCTTCGTGTGCTTCCGGAGATGACGGTCGTTTGCCCTGGCGACGCGGCAGAAGTGCGAGCCTCAGTAAGTGCCGCGTTGCAGCAATCGGGGCCGGTGTACTTACGAATCGGAAAAAAGGGGGAACCTGTCGTCCACGCCGAAACGCCGGATTTCGAATTCGGTCGCGCGATTTCCGTACGAGACGGAGACGACGTTGCCATTCTTAGCACAGGGAATCTGCTGCCGACGGCAATGGAAGCTGCGGAGATCCTCGCACAACAAGAAATCTTCACGCGGGTCGTCAGCTTTCATACAGTGAAACCGCTCGACAAAGAATTGCTAAACAACGTTTTCTCGACCTACCGGCTCGTAACCACTTTGGAAGAGCACAGTGTGTTGGGCGGACTGGGCGGAGCTGTCGCTGAATGGCTGGCAGACGAACGTCCGAAAGAAGCCCGACTTATTCGGCTAGGAACTTCCGATCAATTCTTGCACATAGCAGCCAGTCAGGACGATGCCCGTTCGCATTTTCAAATCGATGCATCATCGGTCGCTCGCAGAATCGCATCGAAACTGGCATCGTCGCCACATTGATCACGGAAGGAAGACGTCTTTATGAAAACGACGGCCGCTGTCCTGGTGGAAACCGGTCATCCTCTGGAGTTGGCTGACCTTGAAATCCCCCGTTTACAACCCGGGCAGGTTCTCGTGGAAATCGCACACTCAGGCGTTTGTCATACACAATTGCTCGAGTGCCGCGGTTATCGTGGCGAAGATCCGTTTCTCCCACACTGTCTCGGCCATGAGGGGAGCGGAGTCGTACAAGAGGTCGGAGCTGACGTTACGAAATGTCAACCGGGTGACCACGTCATTCTTTCCTGGATCAAAGGTGACGGCGCCAATGTGCCCGGCACTGTCTACGATTGGGACGGAAAAAAGGTGAATGCCGGCGGAGTGACTACGTTTTCTTATCATTCCGTTGTCAGCGAAAACCGTCTCACAGTCGTACCGAAGGAACTCAATCTCAGGCAGGCCGCGTTGTTGGGCTGTGCCATTCCCACCGGCGCCGGAACGGTGTTCAATACCGCCGGCGTCGAGCCAGGCGACAGCGTGGCGGTTTTCGGAGTCGGCGGCATTGGCTTGTGCGCTGTCGCTGCTGCGGCTATCGCCGGTGCGTCACCCGTCATCGCGGTCGATCTCGATCAGCAGCGGCTCACCGCGGCAAAATCAATAGGTGCAACACACCTGATCCAACCGCCGCAAGATGACCTACTGGAATGCATCGGCAGCATTTGTTCGAGCGGATTGGATTTCGCTGTAGAAGCAAGTGGACGGCCCGAAGTGATGCAACTTGCGTTGCAAAGCGTCAAGTCGCAAGGGGGCACAGCGGTCATTGCCGGCAATGCCCCTCATGGCGAACAACTGGTGATTGATCCTCAGCAGCTCAACCAAGGGAAGCGGCTCCTCGGTACATGGGGCGGGGACAATGCTCCCAGCCGCGACTTCCCCCGGTATTGCGAGCTAGTCCTGTCGGGGGAGTTGAACGTCTCGCCGTTGATGTCGCGTTCGTACACGCTCGAGGAAATCGAAACGGCTCTTTCCGATTTGGAGTCCCGCAAAGCTGTCCGCCCCATTATCGATATGCCGTCCTCCTCGGCCGGGAAGTGAATGGCATTACGGCGCTCCCGCCGGTCGGAACTCAAACCGTCGGAAAAAGGCACCAGGCCTCGTCTCGTCATTACTGCAGCGGCTGGCGCACAGTGAATCGCGTCAAGAATCAACTCGAAAGACGCTACATCAGATTCAGACACGCGCTACAGCGTATTACGCTGACTTGTGGCCGCGACAATCGCGTATTGTTCTACGATAGCCGGCTCCCACGAGCCAGAAACGCCGACGCGAGAGAGTGATCCGCTCTAAAGACATCGAGTCTGAATGCTTTGCGACGCGGGTCGTTCGGCAGAGCCGCTCCAGAAAACCCAATTCGGTAATCATTTGGCGGTCCTGGTAAAACGTGTGGGCCAATTCTCCCAAATGCATGCAGATGATGGGATTTTGGGGACCAATCGTTGAATTCGGTTATTCGGACGGCCGACAAGGTAAATAAGCCGCATTCCCAGTGGATGACCGGTCCCAACCGGCTTGTGCATTCGGATGCCGGTCCAGGCTCAATCTTCACCGTCACAAAAATTCTCATAACCCGGGTATAGGCAATGATTAGTTTCGTCACTCGGTTTTCTCCTGTCGTCCTTTCACTGATCGTCATCACGACCGACGCCCAGGCATTTGCCCAGGGAATTGTCCCAGGAACAGGTCGGCGTGTGACCGAAGTTGGCGACGACTTTGAAGACCCCAATTGGCATTACATTCCGAATTTTCCAAAGAGCAGTCGCAATATCGACAAACAACTGCGAGCTCCGACGGGAACAGCAAGCAATAACAGCTTCTACGAAAGCAACTATCGTGGCGCCCCCGACGTCGTCAAACGTGTCCCGACGCCTCCGGGTGGTCTTCCTGGTAGCACCGGCGCCATGATGATGAGCTCCGTCAACACGGGCATCCCCGGCATGATCAGTATGAAACAGCAGCAAGATGACTTCATGATGAATGTCAATCGCCGGCTGAATGGTTTCATTCCGGTTTCGTGGGGGCCGAATGTTGTGGTTCGAGTCTATCTGCCACCGTTTGATCAGTGGGAGAACCGAACGGGGAGTTCGTTCGGATTTCGCGCCGACATGTTTACCACAACCTATGAAACGAAGCGGGGCGGATCCTTCCGAAGAAGTCGCAAGATTCAGAAGTCGGAGCCATACTGGCCCGGTTTCTTCATTCAGTTCAACAGCAAAGACGACCCACGCTTCGAAGAAGACTCTGCAATCTTTCTGATTCGCGGAGATCAAAACGGCCGCGAAGTCCCCGGGCCGCAAGCAACCGAACCTGGCTGGTGGACATTGGGCATGTCGTTCACCCCAGATGGTAAGGTGCACTATTACGCGAGGAAGGGAGTCGGGAACCTCACCCGTGCTGACCATATTACTTCGCAGTTCCCTTACGGGTTCCGCGCTGAGCGATTTCAAACCATCTTCTTCAACATCGTGAGCCCCGACAACGGGCGAACCTCGTCGACCGAATGGATTGTCGACGACCCAATGCTTTTCTACGCGAATCACTAGAGTCGCGACAAGAAAAGCACAAACGTGAGTTCATAAACGGTCGTACTTCCGAGTACGGCCGTTTTTTCATGATGGAATCAAGAACGATCGAACGCCAATCGCGGGGTCTCTTTCGGCTTGGCCGCTGGGGCAGAAACCGACGGGCGCACACAGCGCGGCTCGGACAAACCGCCTACCGACCCCCGGCGATCGATGCGGATATCGATTGGCTCGCCGGAGCTTCAACGACCCAGTGCGAGAGGGGGGACTCGAACCCCCAAGCCCTTTCGGGCACTAGATCCTAAATCTAGCGCGTCTGCCAATTCCGCCACTCTCGCAATTCCGCCGACATTCTACGTTCTTTTGCGAATAAAGCCACGCAGATCGGTGCATGACATTGCGGAACGGAGTCGAGCGTCGCCGTTTTCGCCGATCATCGAACGATGTTCCGTTAAGTCGCACTCAGACTCACACACCGATCAACAGCAGCATTGAACAACCCGAAGCGATCCCTTCGGTGCATGTGGCGCCGGCGTCACTTCGAAAAACGTGCAATTCACTCTGAAAATGTCCGTGAATCGAGCGGTCGCCCTCGAATGACAATTCCGGTCAATGAGTACAGAATCTGTTTGCACGTCGTAATTTGGACCGGTAGAATCATGAACGCAGCAGCCGGATGCTGGATTCGTGCGGTATCTGCCCCACCGCATCAATTCTCCCGGCTGTTTTTTTGCGCCTGCGCATCCCCGGACAGACGTCGATTCTTGAAGATCGGTGCCGCAAACAAGTCGACGATTTCAGGCATTGGGCGACGTTGTTTCCCGATTCCAATCCGCATGAAGCCGGCGGGGGTACGGAAACCGAGCAGAGCACCGAAACCATTCCGGATCGCGAATGGCAGTTTTGATGAATCCTACTTCGGCCCTTCGCAGTATGCTTGACACTGAATTACCGATTCATTGTAATAAGTGGGCAATCTGAATATTGGGTCTATAGAGATGTGGCCGGCTGGGACCCCGGCAGCAACTCGAAGGTAAACTCAGATTGGGGTCTGATAGCAGGGATTGCCGACCGTTCCCGTGTAAATTGCTGGGGATGTTGCACACTGACGATACAGACGCCTTACGGGTCGGTCCATGTATTGCAGACACGGTACGGATGACCACTAATCACCGAGAATTCGCTCGTCGGTGACGATTCGGAATCTTTGTATTTGGTATTCCGAATCTCGGGAAGTGATGCGATAAAACGGGCAACTCGGTGCATTGACAAGCACCTTTCAAAAACGTCGCGCTGAAAGTGACTCAAATTGAGCGGATCAGCCGATACAAAGAGAAAGGTGACACGAGTGTGAAACAGGGACCATGCGTGAACCGCATTGGTGGTTTCAACGACTCGTAAACGAAATAACGATTGTTGGGTCATTGATACAAAGCAAAATTGGCTCGGATTGCCTCAGTTTGCTGTGTGAATTCGCTGCGTAATGCATTCGAAACGGAGTGCATCGCAGGGAGGGTCAGGCTATGACGGCTGGGTCCACAAAAGACCGTGTAGTTATCACGGGCGTTGGGACGGTTTCGCCGATCGGAATTGGAAATGAAGCTTTTTGGCAGAACCTCTCCGGGGGACACTCGGGGATTGGGTTGCTGCGTTCATTCCCGAGTGAGGGTCTCCCTTCCAAACTCGCTGCCGAGATCCACGATTTCAATCCTTTGGACTTTTTGTCTTGCGGCAAATTCCTCAAAGTGATGTCTCGAGACATTCAACTTGGGGTCGCCGCTGCAGTAATCGCCATGAAGGATGCGGGCTTGCGTCGGCACTCCATCGACCCGGAACGGTTGGGAGTCGAGTTCGGCGCTGGACGCATGTCAACGACTCCGGAAGACCTGGCAGACGCTGTTTCTTCCAGTTCAGGTGACAGGAATTCGTTTGAAGCGACTCGCTGGGGTGAGGACAGCATTGGGAGAATCGCTCCCTTGTGGTTACTGAAGAGCCTGCCCAATATGCCGGCCTGCCATGTCGCCATTGAGTTCGATGCACGTGGCCCGAATAACACCATCACCAGCCGGGATTCGTCCGCTCTCTTGGCACTTTCCGAGGCGGTCCGTGTGATCGAACGGGACGCGGCCGATTGCATGGTCGTGGGCGCTTGCGGTTCGAATATCCAACCGGTCGATATTGCAAAGTTCAATCTTTTCGAAAGCTTGACGCATCGGGATGACCCGCACCGAGCCTGCTTGCCATTCGACAAGCGGCGTGACGGCACCGTTGTTGGCGAAGGAGCAGGAGCGTTTATCGTCGAACGCTACGAGCATGCCGTCAAACGAGGCGCCACCATTTACGCGGAAGTCCTAGGAGTCGGTGAAGGGTGCGACGGCACTCACTATTCCAATGGCGGTGGCGGATTGGGGCTGGTTCGCTCCATCGGCGCGGCTCTGAGGCGCGCCGAAATCGACCCCAGGGAAATCGGTCACATCAATGCCAATGGCAAAAGCAGCCAACGTGACGATGTCGTCGAATCGCGTGCATTTCACCAATCATTGGGGCGTGCCGCCGAGTCGATTCCCGTTGTCGGGTTGAAGAGCTATTTCGGCCATTCCGACGCCGGATCGGGTGCTGTCGAGTTGGCCGGCAGTTTGCTCGCCATGCGTTATGGGACATTGCCGAGAACGCTCAATTACGAGTTGCCCGACCCTCGCTGCCGCCTGAATGTCGTGCGAGATGAGCCGAAACGCTTGAAGAACTTCACGGCGTTAAGCGTCAATCGAACGGCCATGGGGCAAAGTGCGGCTGCGATTATTCGCTCATTCTAAAAATGTTCATCGAGCGACAGGTTGTGCGCCACGGCCTCGGGTATAGCGAGCAGGCGCATTCTCCATGACCCGTTGGAACCGATTGAATGACCGCATCGTCGGCTGCGATCTTTGCCCGCGACTTCGCGAACATTGCCGCGAGACCGCACGAGTCAAACGCAAGGCCTATTCCGATTGGGATTACTGGGGTCAGCCTGTTCCAAACTTCGGCGACCCCAAGGCAAGGCTATTGATCGTCGGTCTGGCTCCGGCAGCACACGGAGCGAATCGTACGGGACGGATGTTTACCGGGGACCGTAGCGGAGATTGGCTGTACCGTGCATTGCATAAGGCGGGGTTTGCCAACCAACCCGAGGCAACAAGCTGCGATGACGGGCTGCAACTTATCGACTGCGCAATAACAGCTGCATGCCATTGTGCTCCCCCAGGTAACAAACCAACACGTGAAGAAATCCGTCACTGCGCCCAGTGGCTGGATGAAACAGTGGCGATACTTCCCGCACGCGTCTTCCTGGCCTTGGGGCAAATCGGATGGCGGACCGTCATCGATTATGCCCGGCAGTCACAATGGTGCACAGGACCCATTCCGAAATTCGGGCACGGCGCTCAATTCGACCTCGGCCAGAACCGCTGGCTACTGGGCAGCTATCACCCGAGCCAGCAAAACACATTTACCGGACGATTGACCGAGCCGATGTTCGACGAGATCTTTCAGGCGGCGCGCTCGTTGCTCGACTCCGGCGAGTCCTGACGGACACCTTGCGAAGCTGAGACCGATTCGGCAACGATTCTGGCGATTCTCTCCGAGGCTAAGCCGTCCCAAAGCCCGGGGCATCGGCCTGCCTTATACCGACCGTCTAAGACATCGTGAAGCAACGATTCCAGTAAGCCGGCATCGCTGCCGATTAAGGTGCTCGTGCCCTCCGTTACCGTTATGGGACGTTCGGTGTTCGACCGCATGGTCAAGCAGGGCACTTCCAACGCCGTTGATTCCTCCTGCAATCCTCCAGAGTCGGTTATGATCACCTTCGCCTGCGATGTCAGGCAGAGGAACTCGAGGTAGCTGGCCGGCGGCAGCGGTACGATCCCGGAAGCTTCGTCCAGCTTCTCCTGCAGGCCAAATCTATTGAGGCATCCTGCCGTTCGCGGATGGATTGGAAACACGATCGGCAATCGACTCGAAGTATTGATCAGGGCGTCGATCAGCGCCGAAAGTGTCTCGGCTTGATCGACATTGGAAGGGCGGTGCAACGTCACGACTGCATATTCGCCGGCAGCAAGCCCCAACTTGTCGAGTACCGGAAGTTGTTGTGCGCGCGGCAGAAGTCGGCGCAACGTGTCAATCATGCAATTGCCAACCAAGTGCACGGCCGAATTCGGTTGGCCTTCCAGACGAAGATTCTCGACTCCCGACGGCTCCGAAACGAGCAGCATGTCGGAGAGGCTGTCCGTGACTAATCGGTTGATCTCTTCGGGCATCGATCGGTCGAAGCTTCGCAGGCCCGCCTCTACATGCGTGACCGGGATGCCAAGCTTTGCGGCCGCCAACGTGCACGCCATGGTGGAATTCACATCGCCCACGACAATCAATCGATCAAATGGTCGACCGGCTTCGCGTTCATTGATCAGAATCTCTTCAGTCCGCTCGAGGATCTTGGCGGTCTGCTGCCCATGGCGCCCGGAACCGACTTCGAGGCAGATATCTGGTTGTCGAATCTCGAGTTCCTCGAAGAAGACATCGGAAAGGGCCTTGTCGTAGTGTTGGCCGGTGTGAATCAGGGTCGCTTCGAGATCCTCATAGGCTTCCAAGGCCCGTAGGATCGGCGCCATTTTCATGAAATTGGGGCGTGCTCCCACGACGCATGCGATACGTGAACGAGACAAGGCTGTGTCCTCCTGACAAGTCTTCTAGGCGCCGATCCAATCGCCGGCTGATGCATTCCCTGACGTCGCACATTATCGCGAAACTAGTCGGTGCGCGAAGCCGGGTTTTGCCCGCGGCCAAATACCAGGAGCAGATTGGCCCGCTTGGGGACCGCTTGGTCGAGGTGGAGCTGTTCGAATCTTTAAGCCAACGCCGGACTCCACAGGGAGATTTGCGAGCGGAGTGGAGACCGCAACGCGGTCAAGAAATCAAGACTTCAGAGACCCCGTTGATCTCTTTCACACATCCGTCGCCCAATGGGATGGCAACGTGGTTCATCTCGTAGTGGCAGCGTGACACTTCCGGTTTGGATAGATACTTCTGGGCGCTCACATTCGTGGCTGATAGGATTGATTCGAGCAGCAGTCGATGTCTCAATTGCTGCAGCCGAGTTCATGCACGGGCGGAAGAAGTTGGGAGGCGGAACAATGAAAGAGCGAATAGCCCCAGTGAGCTTCGGAATCACTTTCGCAATCGGCGCTGCACTCGCAGGTATCTGGACGCAGGCATCTGCAGGCTACATCACTGCCTACTGCATTGGAGGCGCTGTCGGCGGTGCCATATGCGGCTATTTGCTGAGTGACCGACGACGTGTCGAGTAACGATCCGTTTTTCCACACCGAAAAGCAAACGGCGTTGCCCAAAATGACAATCAGCTCGCCACATTCTTCGTGACGAGCTGCTCACAAGCTGCCGAACTCGACGTTGATTCCTCGCTTGTCGCTCGCACGCCTTGGTTGCTAGTCGGGACGACAGGATTTGAACCTGCGACTTCCGGCTCCCAAAGCCGGCGCTCTAGCCAAACTGAGCTACGTCCCGCGAATACGTCAATGGCAATACTAGGTGGTCCGACCACTCTTAAATGTCAGACTCGCTGTGTGTCCTTCAAGTCTAATAATGCGGCGTTCGCCTGACAAATATCGTTAGACGCAATACTAGGTGGCCGTTTCCAAACCGTCAACCTCCTGAGGTCAGGCCGCCTTAGGTGGCTGTTCCACGTGAAACCGTCAGCCTAAGCCGCGCGGCGCAGATTCCGAATGATTCGTTCGAAGTCATCGTTCGTCTGAAAATGGATCGTGATCTTGCCCGATTCCTTGCCGCGTAATTGAATTTCGACCTTGGCCCCGAGAGTATCACGCAATTGGTCCTGCAACGATTGGACATGGTTCGACAGCGGCTGCGACTTGGGTTTGCCCGACGCCGACTGACTCTGGTCAAAGGGTATGATTTCGGCCTGCTTCAAGATTTCACGTACGGCGGCCTCGGTCTTACGAACCGAAAGCGACTCCTTTTCCACTTGCTGGCATAAGGCGACCTGATCTTCTTCCTGCAGGGAGAGCAGGGCTCTGGCGTGCCCGTTCGTAATCCGCCCCGCGCGAAGCGACTCCTTGATGGCTTCTGGCAGATCGAGCAAGCGCAGCATGTTGCTGACGGTCGATCGGTCGAGGCTGAGCTGTCGTGCCAACTCTTCGATGGTGCACTCGAATCGTTGCAGGTAGTCCTGAAATGCCTCAGCCTTTTCCAGAACATTGAGGTCCTTGCGCTTCAGGTTCTCTTCGATGGCGATTTCGCAAAGCTGCCGATCTTCGATTTCGAGGACCCGGCATGGCACACTCGAAAGCCCCGCCTGACGAGCCGCAATGCACCTTCTCTCGCCGGCGATCAGCTGATAGCCACCCTCATGGGGCCTGACCAGCAATGGTTGCAAGACACCATGCTGCCGGATGCTGGATGAAAGTTCCTTGAGGCTGTCGGCATCGAAATCCTTTCGAGGTTGATACGGATTCCGCTCGATCAGATCGATCGCAATCTGGTTCGAGTCTTCGCTGGTGGTTTCGTAGGGAGTCTCGATGTCGGCGTCATCGGCTGATCCACCGATCAGCGCATTGAGTCCTCGTCCAAGCCTACGTTTGATGGGTACGCTTTCTTCGTTCTGTTGCATTGGTCGATCAATCCGTGGGTATGACCAAAACTAGAATTGGACAATCCTTTTTCGTTTCGCCCGCCGGCCCTCTGATGAGAAGTCGGTCGAAAATGCGATGAGCAATTCCTTCCATTAGCGGGCCGCAAAATGCGGGTCGGGATTCTAACCGCCCAGAGCCAAACCGGACAAGACGACTTCGAATGGGTCTAGAATGCGGGCCGTTCGACCATTCAGGCCGTCGAAATCGCTCAAATGAGAGTCACCACGCGACGGAATTCCAGATCATTTGACCCGGAAAAGCCGCACCTGCTCCTCAGGCAGGCTCGCCAGCTCGCTCGGTGTGTAATGGTTCAGGCGAACCAGATCGCTCGCCCGAAAACGGTACTCCGCGACCGGCTCGAAACGATCGGCATCGAGGACGAGACTTTCGATCAACTCCGGATCCCGTTGGCCATGGGGGCCGATCGCCAGAAAGGTGGGGATCGGCTGCGCCGGCAAATCGAGACTCGCGACCGGCTGGGATATGATCTGTTCGTCTGGCAGATGGAAGAACAGCCCGGGCTCGGCGTACACGTAGACCAGACAGGGCTGGCTGGCCGCTTCGGATTCCTGTTGGAATCTCCCCAGAACATCGTTCCGGATTTCCATGGCAACGGACCGCAACCCGGCACGGGATTGCCAGCCGGCAACTCCTCGGCGAAACTCTGCCGACCCATGCCAAACGACGACAATCAGGGCCGCCAAACCGATCACCATCAGGGCACGTTGTCGACCGGTTCCGACCCCTCCGCTGAAGACGGGTAAGCCCGTTGATGGGTCGATCTGCACCCAAACCCTGTCCTGGAACAATTGCACTGCGGCTCCGACCGCAAGACAGCTTGCGAGCAGCCAAGGTATCAGCAGTCGTGGATACGGCGTATAGAGGGGGATCGCCACAAGGAGTCCCAGCCACCACGCGGCCAGCAGCCAGGTGGCGAGCACGCTCGGACCAGTCGATTCGTCGTGTGAATCCGAC
The DNA here is from genome assembly GCA_028284485.1 of Planctomycetaceae bacterium. Lineage (GTDB taxonomy): Bacteria > Planctomycetota > Planctomycetia > Planctomycetales > Planctomycetaceae > JANQRQ01. The sequence goes on from JANQRQ010000026.1 coordinate 11,363, forward strand.
CGCGCTTTCAAGGCATTTGCCGCGGCGAGATTCCCGCCAAGCCCAAGTATCGACAGCCCCGCCAGCAGACAAAACGAACCCAGCAACATCGTGGCGGCCATCAACGAGCCGGAGAGAATCATGATGTTCCACGTGGAACGGCGGAGCCGCCCCTCGTGTAGAATCATGGGGATGGCCAAGCAAAGTCCAATTCCAACATGGCTGATAAGACCATCGAAATGCCGAAGATTCGCCAATTGCGTCGATGCCGAGTCGAACCACCCACCCAGCCCAACGGTAAACCTGCTGTGGTTGGCGGCGACAGCCGCGTATCCGCCGAGCGGCTGTATGGAATTCAGGTACGGAAACCAAACAATTCCTGCGACGACCGCTACCGTTAGCCAGCGGACGATCCCCCGTTTTGCCTCATGTGAGGATCGCCTCGAAAGTAGCAACCAGGCCACCAAACCGGAAACACCGATGGCCAGTGGTAATCCCTTGTTGTACTTCGTCCACCAGCCCAAACCGACGGCGAGTCCCGCAAGGATGCTCCATCCCGTTCGCGGTGAGCAATACGATTCCCAGATGAGCCACACGGAAGCGAGCAAAAAGAAACCAGCCGCCACGTCCGTCAGTGCCGTGCGGCAGTACAACAAATGCAGGTCGCAGAAGGCGACCAGTATCGCACTGGCAATCCCTGCGGATGGCCCGAACCAACGCCGGCCAACCCACCAAACCAAGATCGTCGTCAGTACACCGAACGCCAGCGATGGCAGAAATGGTGCGAAGGACGTGCCGACAGCCATGATCGAAACCTCGATGAGTGTCGGCACCAGTGGCGGGGCGTAAAGGAAGCGGCTGGGATAGGAATTGTTGTTAAACGAGCACAACAGATTCGAGGCATAAACACCCTCGTCAAAATGCTCGATCGCCATTCGCGTGGGGTAGGGCAACCGGATGAGCAACCCCGCGATGACGATGCAGCCGACAACCAACAATTCACGATTCCAGCGATTGTTCATGCTTGATTTCGTCTGCCGCCGGATCGACTCGTCGCCAGGATCCGAATTGGAATGGCCCGAACGAGCTCCTCAATTCGACTCGAAGATGTCGTTACCCATCGTGAATAAATCGCCATCAGTTGATGACGCACGAACGAATCGCTCGACGAGGAGATGCTCCCGGAGGCGCCCCCACTGGCGGAAAGCATGCCCCAACTCATTACATACGTCGTTCCGGCACCCGATTGTTGGCCGATCCGACAGCAATGCCGGTTTCCGATCGCGGGCCGTTTGAAGACACGCTGCCGGCTGTCTATCATAAGATGCCTTTATTGAAAATCTGCCGACAGTGTAGCAGAACAATCATCGCAAAGCGGTGCGAACAACGAACCGATCCGCCAGATTGGAAGACCCATGTCTGATCCCAACAAAATGTATGACGAGGCTGCAGCAATCAAAGACCAGGGCGATCTCGATGGCTGTGTCGCGAAATTACAGGAAATCCTGTCGATCGACGATCGGCACGTCTTGGCTCACCAGGCACTGGCCGTCCATTTGCAGAAGCTCGGCAAGCCCGAAGATGCCATCGCCCACGCCATTCGTGTCACCGAATTAGAGCCGACCGACCCATTCTCGTTTACACAACTTTCGGTCATCTACCAGCGATGCGGCCGGATTCCGGAAGCGGAAGAGGCCATGGCTCGGGCGCACATGATCCAAGCGGGAGGCCAATAAAGCTCGCTACCGCTACCGGGGTACTTCGCTGATCGGCGGCGACGTTATCGAATTTGCGGCCGGTTAAACTCCGTCCACGAATCAGACGTGTCGATGACACCGCGGTCACCTGTCGCCGAATCTCTTTGTGGAGGCGCGAACGGATTGAATTCGTCAGAATCAACTGACGGTTGGGCCTCGGGTATCGGAATCGGCACAGAACGTTCGGCACTTTCGAAACGGACCGGTCTCACACGACCCGCGTTACTCGTCGGTCTTCCCACAACGGTGGAGTCGCTTCCGCCGTTTTTGACCAGCAACGTTGGTTCCTGGACTTTGAGTTCGGTGGAAGTATCGAATTGCCGGTCGTCAGTTGTTGTCAATCGGGCGTGAAGAATCAAATTCTTCGAGCTCGGAATCTGCTGCCAGGGTAGCGAAAACCGAAATCCCGAGCCCAAGAACCCGCTATGCCAATAGGCTCGACTCTCGTCAGCCGAGAACCACCAGTTCCCGATGCGTTGTTGGTCAGTCGGCAGAGACAAATCGAGGAGTGTCAACTCAATTGTGCCTGGCAATTTGAGCGATTCGCCATCTCCGTCAACCGGCATCAAGACTGCTGTCAACATTTCATCACCTGGCGCGCCGTCACGATCGAGGCCACCTGTTAACAGCTTTTGAAATCGAATCCCGTTGACCCGATAGAGAACGTCTGCCTGCTCGGGGAGCAACGTCGATTCGCCACGCGCCTGGAGTTGGTTGCGCACCGCATCGGCGTCGGCACGCGCCGCCGCGAGATCGGAATAGGAACTTTCCAGCTGCGACTCCAAGCGACTGATCGACTGCTCTTGCTGATGCAACCGCGCTTCCAACAGATCGGCATTGCCCCGTCGCCACGCGCAGCCGTTAAACGCCAACAGCAGGCACATGGCCACAAGTCCCATCGACGCGCGCGTCCGAACTTGTGGACCGTCAGTCTCAGTACGGTTCCAATCGGGGAGCATCTTCCGTGACAGCTCCGAAATCATCGAACAATGAAGGAGTGAGGCAATCGATTTCGGCGAAAGCGACTGAACGATGAACAGTTTCTGAATCGGCTGTGTAACTTGGCGGCGTACCATAACTTATCGGGCAAGGTTCGCCAAACGCCAGTTTTGATCAGAGGGGCCCTTTTTTGTGAGAATTCCCGAATTGGGGCCCCGCCGATTCCGCGCGATACCACGAGTTGGACCGCCCAATTGCTGACAATCGCCCGTTCCTACGTGGCGGCGTCGCCGAGTTTTTCCAACACATTGTCGATCAAACCATATTCCTTGGCACTGTCGGCCGTCATGAAATTGTCGCGATCGGTGTCTTTCTCGATTTGATCCAAGGTCTGGCCGGTATGTTTCAGCAGGATCTCGTTCATTCTCTTTTTGAGCCGCAAGACTTCCTTGGCATGAATATCGAGTTCCGTCGCAGTTCCCTGCATTCCTGCCAGCGGCTGATGAATCATGATGCGGCTATTGGGAAGCGAATTGCGTTTCCCCGAAGCGCCGGCGGTAAGCAAGATGGCCCCCATGCTGGCGGCTTGACCGATGCAGTATGTCGCGACGTCGCAATTGATGTACTGCATCGTATCGTAAATGGCCAATCCCGCCGTAATCGAGCCACCAGGCGAATTCACATACAAGTGAATGTCCGCTTCGCTGTTATCAAACTGCAAGAACAGAAGTTGAGCCACGATACTGTTCGCAACATCGTCATTGATCGCACTTCCCAATATGACGATGCGATCTTTCAGCAGACGACTATAAATATCCATGGCCCGCTCTTCGCGGCCACTCTTTTCAATCACGTAGGGTATCAAAGCCGACATTATTCACTCGCTTTCACTCATTGATTTGGCCGTCGAATGACGTTGTTGTTTCCGTTTCGCAACAGCGTAGCGAATCGCGAATCCAAACAGTCTTCGCCGAATAAATCCATCGATTACTTTTCGGCGCGTCAACACCTGCACGGGGATTACTTGGATTCTTCCGGTTCGGGTTTCATAAGGACCTCGTCGACGAGGCCATACTCCATCGCCTGGCTTGCGGAGAGGTAGCGATCGCGTTCAGTATCGCTGGCAATGACATCAACCGGTTGCCCCGTGTGGTGAGCAAGGATGTGGTTGAGAATCTCTCGTGTTTCGAGAACCTCTTTGGCTTGAATCTCGATATCCGAGGCCTGCCCGCCGACGCCACCGTGGGGTTGGTGAATCATCATTTTGGCGTGTGGCAGAATAAAGCGTTTTCCCTTCTCGCCGCCGGCAACAAGAATTGCGCCTCCACTGGCGGCCAGCCCCACGCAGTAGGTCGCCACATCACAATCGATGAATTGCATGGTGTCGTAGATGGCCAAAGTCGCGCTGACCGAACCACCTGGCGAATTAATGTACAAATGAATATCCTGGTGACGATTCAATGCTTGGAGCTGCAAGAGCTGCATCACCAATCCGATCGCGTTGTTGTCGTGGATTTCGTCGACAAGAAACAAAATCCGGTTGTCGAACAACATCTCGCGAATGTCCATTTGGCGCTGACGCGTGTAGTCGGCAGCACGCTGATTCAGCAGACCGGATCGTTCGCTAATCATCGAAAGTGGGTCGAACACTCTGAAGTCCTCCATTACAGCAGCTTGCTGATAGTCGCGGACAATTCTACTGGAGACATCGCTTGGAGCGTCGAGTCGAAACTCCAAGCCAGACGGAATTGTTCATGAATTACAAAACAGAATCATTCCTGCGGCGTTGGTTATACTAGCGCAGCACGTGCCGTCAAGAGACGTTACGCCTGTCCAGCGGAAACGTAAGACGCCCGCAAGTACCGCTCGTTGCCGTCGATACCTGATTCCACGCCCGTCGAAGACCACTTCGGTCCGATGGGCATGCCAACAATCCGCTCGCCAGCCTTTAGGATTCGCTCTCCTCAGTCGATTCTTCCTCGTCGACTGACCCGGCTGAAACGCTCTCCATTGCTTTGCAGACCGATTGTCCGATCGCCTCGACATCGGAGCTGGCCGTCGCGGGCTCTTCGACATCCTCGTAAACGGCTTTGCCCAAAATGACATCGACCGCTTTGCGCTCGCGAATCTGGGCTTCCAAGTTCTCGATGACCCCAGTCTTGTTTAACCGGGCACGCAAGCGACGGGGACTCTCTCCTCGTTGCATCGCCATCAGTCGAACTTCCGTGTCGATATCGGCAGGAGTCACTTCGATATTCTCTTCCGTGGCAATCTTGTCGAGAACAAAGTGCTCCTTCATGGCCTGTCGGGTTGTCGACACCGATCGTTGGCGGAGTTCGTTTTCGTGAGCTTGAATTTGCTGCGTGGTAAAACCGGCTTGCTGCATCTCCAGGATTTCGCGATGCAGGGCATTGTCGACCTGTTTCGAGACGAGTGTTTCCGGGAGATCCCAATCGGCCGACGATGTGATTTTTTCCAACACTTGTTCACGCGTCTTTTGGCGCTGGCGGTAGACCACTTGGCGTTCCAGGATATTTTTGACTTCCTCTCGGAGTTCGTCGGCCGAATCGACTCCAATTCGTTGCAGGAATTCCTTATCCAACTCCGGAGCCTCGTGCCGTTTGACATCTTGGACGGTAATCTTCGCCGAAACTTTCTCGCCGCGCATTTCCATCGCTTCGGCTTCCGACGAAATCGTGAGTTCCGCGTCGCGAACGTCACCCGGTTTGGCACCGGCCATCAGTTCGGCGAAATTCTCGAGTTCGGCGTCGTGAAAGCGAAGCGTGGAACGCAAACGCAGTGTGATTTCAGACAATTCACGCAACTTTTCACCGTCGTGCTGAAATTCAATAGACGCCACGATCGAATCCCCGGCTTCTGCCGGCCCGTCAACGGGAACAAGTTTTCCGTATTGCGCCAAATACTGTTCGAGATAATCCTCGATATCCTCGTCCGAAATCGTCTTAACTGGTCGCTCGATTTTTAATCCGTCGTATGCCGGCAGATCGAATTCCGGGCGAACTTCCACTTCGAATTCGTATTCGAAATCGCCTTCTTCTGGAATTTCGATATTCTCGACGTCCAAATTCGGCTCATCAATCGGGTCGAGATCGTTCTCTTCGGAGATCTGCTCTAAGCTTCCCAGAAGCAGCTTTTGTTTGACATCGTCGGTCAGCTCTTTACGAAAGCGGCGACTGACCAACTTTTTTGGTACGTGGCCGACCCGAAATCCGGGAACGGTCGCCGAAGACGCCAATTCTTCGACCGCCGAATCGTAAAACTTCTCGATGTCGGATCGCGGAATCTTCACGCGCACATGTTTGCGGCAGGGACCGACGTCGTCGATCTCAACATCTAATTCCAATCGGCCCTCAAGAACTTCGGCTGCGACTCCCGCTTCACCGCCAGTCTCATCGCCAGCGGATTCCGAAGCTTGAGTTTCGTCGTTAGCGCTGCTCACCGACCCTGTCCTCTCGATTCAAGTCTGCACTTCCCCGATTTGCAGTTGTTGTTATTCAGCAGGGGGGAAGACCTCGCGTTTCAATTCCGAGCGACGTCGATTGCTTAATCAAGTCGTCTACCCGGCGTACAAAAGCGGGAGACGGGATTCGAACCCGCGACATCCACGTTGGCAACGTGGTGCTCTACCACTGAGCTACTCCCGCAATGGAGATGCTCTGTCTGAGGAAGCATCGCTTCTTCAGTTTTCGATTTGCTTTTCCTGTGTGATCCGATTATCTCGTCGCTGGCCTGTAGGTCAAGCGTCGGGCCATTTGATTTATGATGATTTACGGTAACGTGTTGCCGTTTGAATTCATCGCCCATTAGCCAATCACACCGAATGGTTTACGCCACTTTGGTCCGCCACGACGCGCGGCGACGTTGATTTTTGGCATCACGGCTCGATTTGCCGTCCGAACAAGTCCCCGCCGAAGACCATCATTTGTCGATTTTCGCTATTGCTGTTGCGGGCAGGACTTGCGCTTCGTACTCGAAACAATTTGTTAAGAGATTTGAACAGTTTGCCAACTTCGGCATTCAGCTTGCTTTACAGGTCCATTGTTCAGCAAACAACTCTCTTCACACCCAAGTTTACGAAAGAGGC